>CACZQU010000538.1 GCA_902783305.1 uncultured Lachnospiraceae bacterium
CTGTCAGATATATTCGAAGAATACTTCAGAGTACAGCTCAGCGCAGAATATATCGGACGGGAGGATTTTACCAATATTTATCGGTTTTACCATCCGGTTGTGCTGAAACTGGAAGAGGAAGAACGTCAGGCAGCGATAATGACTTTGCTGTATACGGAGAGAATCGGTAAAGCGGACCGCCTGATCAAGGTCTGGAAGCTTCGAATGAAAAAGCTCCCGAAGGTATACCGGAAATGGCTGGAGGATATCCGCCTTTCCCGCAGATGCTCTGATCTGGAAGAACAGGGACAGTGTCATGAGGCATTATCTCTGATCAACCGGCTTCTTGTCGATTACCCGGAGTGTCCTTCCTTCATGAAATTCCGGCTTCGGATGCTTTTTAAGACTGCGCAGTCTGACGAAGACTGGCAGATGGCAAAGGATACATTAGCAGGCTGCCTCGAAAAATTTCCTGAAGACGGTTATTACCTGAAGTATTTCGGAGACCTTCTGTTCCGGGAGAACAGGGTAAGAGAAGCTCTCTCCGTATATGCCTACGCCCGTTCAAGGACAAAGGACGGGGTGATCTGGATGGAAATCGAAAAAAAAGTCCTCCCCCTGCTTGAGGAGGATCTCGGGTTGTACCGCAGTCTCCTGGAAATGGAACCCATGGAGATCATACAGGAGGAGTCCGGGCCTGAAAGGAGCATTGACGATTCGGGATCCAGGCTTGCTTTCGGTGAATTTGAAGTGCTGTTTGACCGGGAGGATCTGGAAAACAAGGCAGATCAATGCATGAAAGATGCGGAATCGCTGATCTGGCTGTGGACCAGACTTCTGCCCGAAAACCGGTTTGTTCAATCCCAGGCGGATCTGTGCAAGGCATATCGGGCCGTATCCCGGAAACAGCTGCTGAGTCTTGCCGCTTCTGTGGAAAGGAATCTTCGTTGTGGAAGCCGCCATGTGACCTCCAGGATAGATCCGGAGGCAGACTGCCGGACGATCGATTCTGCCAGGGATGTTCTGGCTGTGATCTGGGAAAGACTGGGTTATTCTTATCCTCTTGCCAGACTCCGTGCTGAGCTGATCCTGACGGATGACGCGTCAGACCAGGAGAAGATTGAGGAAAGGCTGGTCAGATTCCTTTCCCATCCGAAGGATCATCCGGCCGCCGGTAAGCTCCTCGGGGACCTGAAGCTGAAGCAGGGCTTTGTGAAAGAGGCCTTCGGGTACTATATTGAAGCCCTGTATGCGGCTGACTTTCCTTTCCTTACGATGGAGCTGGAAAATATACTCCTGGAGGATCTGAGGCAGGGCGAAGCCCGTGCCAGAAAGCTGGCGCCAAAGCAGGACATGGAAGCATTTCTGGACGGCTGGCTGGATAAATACGGCTCCCTGGAAGATATCCAACGGCTGGTTCACCGGTTGTCCGGCAGGCTTGGTACAAAGGAAGGTATATATACGGACAGGGAGGGGCAGGGTTGAACGAGGTACAGAAAACCGTATTTAATCTGCTGAAGGAGATTGATGAACTGTGCCAGACAGAACAGATCCCGTATTTTCTGTCGCCAAGGCTGACGCTTAACGCATTTTATGATGCCGGGTTACCGGAAAATCCCCAGTTTGGCACCTTGTTTATGAAGGCCGCTGATATGGAACGGTTTCGCAGGAGCATGTCCGGGAGACTGAAGGAACAAAGAGTCCTGGAGTCCATGAAAAACAGCCCGTATTTCCCTGGCTTTTATCTCAGGTATGTGGATACGGGAACGCTGCTTTATCACCTGGACAAGGGCAGAAACTATCTGTATCCGGGGATCGGGATTGAAATCTGTCCTCTTCTTTCTCCGAAAGCATCCAGGAGAGGAATGAAAATCAACCATATCCTGGAGAAGGGGTGGAGGCAAACCTGTGACCTGTATAAAGAAACCTTCACGCTGAAGGAGAAACTGTACATCCTTCCGGTAAAGGCTGCCGGTCTTCTCGGCCGGAAACGGCTGGGCTCCTTTATCTATGACAGGCTGCTGAGGGCGAATAAAGCCGGAGCGCAAAAAGCCAGCCGGTTTTACGTCGACAGGGATGTGAGAACATACTATCCTGCCCGGCTTTTTCAGAAGATGAAGGATATTCCTCTGGAAGGGCTTGTCCTCAGATGCCCATCGGATATTCGCGGTTATCTTTCCGCTTACTACGGTGATGATTTCAAAAAACGTCTCGCCACAACTTACGTTCCATCCTGGGCCTGCATGGTCAGCCCCA
>CACZQU010000539.1 GCA_902783305.1 uncultured Lachnospiraceae bacterium
ATTTTGCGGAGGTTGAGGAGAATCCTTCTGTGGAAACGGTTCTGCGCGCCGCCAGATTTGGTGCGGCACAGAACGCGGATTTTGTGATAGGCATCGGAGGGGGATCTCCGATGGACGCTGCAAAAGCTGCTGCTTTTCTCATGAAGCAGGAGGAGATCTGCGCGGAGGTACTCTATGATGCCTCGATAAAGGGTTGCTGGCTCCCGGTGGCGGCTGTCCCCACGACCTGTGGGACGGGCTCGGAGGTTACAGGAGTCAGTGTACTGACGGTTCACGAGAAAAAGACCAAGATTTCTCTTCCCCACCGGATCTTTCCGGAGCTGGCGCTTATCGACGGAAAATATCTGAAAGGAGCTCCTTTGTCCCTGCTGGTGAACACCTCCATCGACGCTCTTGCCCACATGATCGAAAGCTATGAGAACGCAAAAGCGGATGATTACAGCCAGGCAGTCGTCCTGGCCGGACTTTCCCTCTGGAGCATGGTGAAGCCGGTCCTCCTTGGAGAGAAGGAACCGGAAGACGCAGATTGCGGAAATCTGATGAGGGCTGCTGCTTTTGCCGGAATTGCCATAGCGCAGACAGGCACTTCAGTTCCTCATGCGCTCAGCTACATCCTGACCTATGACCGGAAAATCCCACATGGCCTGGCGGCAGGATATTTCCTGGACGGATATCTGAAGGAAGCAGGACAGACGGACCGCCAGATTCTGTCCGCGGCTGCAGGCTTCGACGATTACGAGGGCTTTTCCGCGTTTCTGGGAAAGATTTTCTCTGACCTGGAGGTTCCGGAAGATACCCGGCGCCGCGCCTTTGACGCAGTGCTGTCCAATCCGGGAAGGATGAAAGGATGCCGCTTCCCGCTTGATGAGGAAGGGCTTCGCCGGATCTGCCGGCTTTAAGAATCGGGGGAGTCAGAGGGGACGGTTCTCATTGCGTCAATGAGAACCGTCCCCATGACTCACCATTTAACTTGCGGTGATCTTAGCATTCACACATCGTCCGGTAATATAGTTCCAGACAAAGTCATACGCTTCATCCGGGACATAAACCATCAGATATTGCAGAAACGAATTCACCCATATCAGGCTCTCGCTTCTTTTTCCTTTGACGGATCTTACCTTTGAGAATTCGGCGTGGTAAGAATCCGGCCTCATCGACAGACCAGCTCCCGAAATCACACCCCCGACATTGCCGCCTGCGGCACTTACCGCCGCCGAAGCTGCAGCTATCGCACGTGTAATCTGTGCCTGATCTGTCGTCTGAGAAAAGGTGAGTCCTGTATCATTCATTTCATAAATCAGCAGATAGCTGCCTTTAAAAATCTTATCCACCAGCCAGAATGAAAACAGAACAATCACGATCACAGCGGCAAAAACAAGCCCAAGAATGCCAAGCAGCCAGAGAATATCACCGGAGCCCTTTGTCAGCACCAGCAAGGAAACAACAATTACCGCGTATATAATGGCAATGATCTTCATCACAAATCTGAACATGGAAAGGTTTTGCAGCATTTTCATACAGTAAATCCAGTTGTATGTACCGTCTTCTTCCAGAAACACGACATTGAGTCCCAGTTTAGCAGCCTCTTCAGAGGTCAATGATCCAAAATCGAGGCTTTCGATGTTTTTGATATCCATATTTTTCTCCTGTACGAATTATTGCAGATTAATCCACATTGCGGGGCGGACAGCCCAGTCAGAAATGGTGCATGTGCCCCCATTGGGTGTGACACCTCCGTCATAGTCAACAAAAGCTGCAGCATTCTGAAATAAACCGGGTGAGCGCAGCCACCATTTGCAGCAATTCTCTCCATTTCCACTTTCCTCTGTCCTATACCATCTCTCTGCTTCAATTCTGCCATCTGGCTGTGATTCATATATGATATCACTTTTTTTAAAAATGATGCAATGCATAAAATCATCTTTTCTCTGAAAACAAAACCATGTCCTTGTACCGGGTCATCGTTCGGTTTACTCGAGTGATGACAAATTGCAAAAATGCAATCGAGACCGGATTATGGGAAAGGTATATACGTATGATAAGGCCAAAGGAATCGTAGCAATGAATCCTG
>CACZQU010000540.1 GCA_902783305.1 uncultured Lachnospiraceae bacterium
AACAATCTGATTATCTCTCAATTCTCATATCCCGAAGATGAATGTGTCCCCAATATTGGTGACTCCACTTGACATGGTGGTCAATATCAGGCGATTCAATCAGATCAAATACAATGCCCGGATAGACCCCATCTAAAATTGTCTCAAGCGCATGTTCATCAGCCATATAAGCAACAAGGTCAGCGCTGTACTGCCCGGCAGTGAGTCCCATCAGATCTGCTTCCAGAAAGAATACGCAATCCCCGAGTGAAACATCAAAAATTGCGTTGGACAGCATGGAACCTACCTTGGTGCCATCCTGATACCAGAATTCCAAACGCATTCGAACAGTCTTCAGGTGAGTCATAGCCCGACAGCCAATCCGGAACCGTACAGTTTCCCCTTCTGAAAACTCTGGCCTTTCTCTTCCAACGAGATCCAGTGTTTCAATCGAAAACAGATGGCTGAACCGGCCATAGGGACGGAACTCCTCCGTATATCGGAAGCTTCCTTTTAGACCTTCCTGAATACCTGTATACACAGAAATCGCCTGATCCACATCGCCGTCAAAGATCAGCCTGCCCTCATCCAACACAATGCATCGGTTACATAATCGGCGGATCGTCTCCATATTATGACTGACATAGAGGACCGTCCGTCCCTCCACCTGTGCTGCTTCTTTCATTTTTTTCAGGCATTTCCTCTGAAAGTCCTGATCTCCAACCGCTAGAACCTCATCCATAATCAGGATCTCGCTGTCCAGATGAGCAGCGACCGAAAAGGCAAGCTTCACATACATCCCGCTGGAATAACGCTTGACAGGGGTATCGATGAACTCTTCGACCTCTGAGAATTCAATAATGTCCTGAAGCTTTTCATCAATTTCCGCTTTTGTCATCCCGAGAATAGCGCCGTTCAGATATATGTTTTCACGGCCAGTCATTTCACCGTGGAAGCCTATACCAACTTCCAGCATGGACGCAATTCGCCCCTTGTAAAATATTTCACCCTCAGTCGGAGCAGTAATCTGGCAAAGGAGTTTCAGGAGAGTACTTTTTCCTGCGCCATTTTTTCCAATAATACCCAGGGCTTCCCCTTCCCGGACGTCCAGATCAACTCCATCCAATGCCAGGATTTTATCGCCGACAATTCTTTGCCTTTCGCCGATTTTGCTGAGAGGATCTTCTCTACCTTGCCTCATTGCCCACCAGCGCTGGAGTTCTTCACGAAGTGTTTTTCCGCCAATTTCACCTAAACGGTACTGTTTTTTTACACCCCTGATGCGGAGCGCATATCCCGCCATATCTAATTCACTCATTCAATTACACCGTATCCATAAAGGTCCGTTCCACTTTATTAAAGATCAGCAAGCTGATAAACGCCATAATCATCGTGAATACCACACTCCATAGAAAAGCCCCTGGAAGAATCTCCCCCACCCCGAGGATGGCATAGCGAAATAGTTCCACCATTGGCGTAATCGGATTGAGCTTTGCAAGAGTCCGTATCCACCCTATCGGAACCTGTGAATAGGGGTAGATCACAGGCGTTGCAAACATCCAAAGATTCATTCCAAAGCCAACAAGAACGGAAAGGTCCCTGTATTTTGTCGTCATACTGGAAAGGAGTATCCCAACGCTCATCCCCATAATGCCAAGTACTAGCAGCATCACCGGGATCAGCAACCAAGCAGCCAAGTGCGGGTGGAGGTTTCCTTTGAGGCAGTGATACAGAAGAATAACCAATACAATGGACATCTGAATCAGGAAACGGATGACAGCGGCAAAAACCTGGGAAATAGGAACTGCAAGCCGGGGAAAATAAACTTTCCCGAATAAATAGGCATTACTTGTAAATACACTGGCGTTACTGAATACACAGGCTGCGAAAAAATTCCAAAAACCTGTACTGGTCAAATAAAACAGTATGCCGGGAACACCAGCCGTCTGAATTCCTGCAATGTGTCCGAAGACCACCGTGTAAATAACACTGGTGATCAAGGGATTCAAAAACAGCCAAAGCGGTCCCAGAATGGTCTGCTTAAAGGAAATCTGAAAAGACCGCTTGGTAAACAGCACAATCAGATCTCGATATTGAAAAACTTCTCTCAGTCGCAGATCATACCAGGGGCGTTTCGCCGCTATCCGTGTGATATTAGTCTGTTTCTCCGTCTCATGATTCATAACCATTAACTTTCCTTCAAGGATCCGATAGGATTATTTACTTGCACATTGCGAACAAATCCAAGCTGTCATGCCGGTTGCAGTATTAACTGCGAATTCGTGCCGTGGCTTTCCTCGCTCTTCCAGGACTTAAATGGTATGCTGATTCTAGCTCTATAGACATCATTCAATAATTATAAGAACAGTGCTGACGTTATAAAGCCCTCTCCCAGTTTAGAAAACCCAATGCCTAAAGCTACTTTTGATCCGACAGTCCAAAACTGTTTTTGCCATTCGTAAGGCGGGAAGGAATTATCCCGCGGTTTAAGACTTCACGGATCTAATTTTGATGATTCCTATTACGAACCCAATACAAATATTCTGGACACCAAGCTCAAGCATCGTTACGGCCGGAATAACTATCCTAATGATTCTTTCCGGTTCAAGGTCTCCGAAAGAGGTGCGTTTCCAACTGAACAGTGCAAATAAACTCAGAACAATCCCAGCAAGCAAC
>CACZQU010000541.1 GCA_902783305.1 uncultured Lachnospiraceae bacterium
CCATGGAATACGAATATAGGGGCAGGATTGTGAGAGCGCGAAGCGCGGAACAATCCGTAGGAGTCATTTTGCACTGCAATCATTTATGGGATGGATAAAGAAAAATGAAACGCGGCGTACCGGAAATCAGAAGAACCAGATACCGTGCAAAGCAGTGAAGGGCGTACGGTAAGACAGGCATCCGGGCAGATATTGTATGAGATCACCTGTCGGATGTCGATGAGGAGAACAGGGGAATGGCGGGAAAACTATATTTATGTGCGACTCCTATCGGAAATCTTGAGGATATGACGTTTCGTGCTGTCCGGATCCTGAAGGAGGCAGATCTGATTGCGGCTGAAGACACCAGAAACAGTATCAGACTGCTGAATCACTTTGAGATCAGGACACCGATGACCAGCTACCATGAATACAATAAGATCAGCAAAGGTCATCAGCTTGTACAGAAAATGAAGGAAGGAATGAATATTGCTTTGATTACCGACGCAGGAACGCCCGGAATTTCAGACCCTGGTGAAGAGCTTGTTTCGATGTGCTGCCAGGAAGGGATTGAAGTGACAAGCGTGCCGGGCGCCTGTGCGCTTATTGCCGGGATAACCATTTCCGGACTGCCGTCGAGGAGGTTTGCTTTTGAGGCCTTTCTTCCTTCTGACAAAAAAGAAAGAAAGAGGATTCTGAGTGAACTGGAAGAAGAGACCAGGACGATCGTGATTTATGAGGCTCCCCACCGCCTTTTGCTGACTCTTCATGAACTGAGGCAGGCTCTGGGAAACAGGAAGGCGGTTTTGCTGAGGGAGCTGACAAAGCTGCATGAGTCAGTGCTGCGTACAGATCTTGAACATCTTGAACTCCGATATGCGCAGGAAAAGCCTCTCGGGGAATGTATCCTGGTGATTGAGGGAAAGAATCCGGGAGAAAAGGAGGAGGAAGAACAGAAAACGTGGATGGAGATTTCTGTCGAAGATCATGTCAGTTATTATGAAAAACTGGGGATGGGACGGAAGGAAGCGATGAAGCAGGCTGCCGTTGACAGGGGGGTCTCCAGAAGGGATATCTATCAGGCCTTGTTATCGTAGAAGCTGTGCGCAGTTCCTCAGAATGAGCCTGATTTCTTGATATTTCGATGGTTTTATGATAAAATATTCTTTCAGAACAGGGTAGAAAAAAGGTACAATGCCTGTGAGTAAAGGATCGTACAGCAGGATATTTACGAACAGGCAGGGAAGAATAACGTCTGCGGAGAGAAGAAAGACAGGTGGGATGAATGGGCACAGAGAATGTCGAATATGGCGCTGATCAGATTCAGATCCTTGAGGGACTGGAGGCTGTGCGGAAAAGACCTGGTATGTATATCGGGAGCACTTCAAGCAGAGGATTGCACCATCTGGTATATGAAATTGTGGATAATTCCGTAGACGAGGCGCTGGCCGGGTACTGTAATCAGATCCAGGTGACGATCAATCCGGACAATTCGATTACCGTTATGGATAACGGCAGAGGAATCCCGGTAGGGATCAATCACAAGGCAGGTTTGCCTGCGGTAGAAGTGGTTTTTACGATCCTGCACGCCGGAGGAAAATTCGGCGGAGGGGGGTATAAGGTATCCGGCGGACTGCATGGAGTTGGCGCGTCTGTGGTGAACGCTCTTTCCGAATGGCTTGTGGTATATATTCAGCATGAAGGAAAGGTTTACGAACAGCGTTATGAACGGGGAAAAACCATGTTTCCCCTCCGTGTGTGCGGTACATGCCCGCCTGAGAAAAGCGGAACCAAGGTTACCTTCCTTCCGGACAAGGAAATCTTTGAGGAAACCGTGTATGATTTTGACATTCTGAAGCAGCGGCTCCGGGAGATGGCTTTTCTGACCAAAGGTCTTGAGATTATTCTGACGGATACCAGGGAAGGCCTTGAGCGGGAGAAAAGGTTTCATTATGAAGGCGGGATCCGTGAATTTGTCACTTATCTGAATAAGAGCAAGGAGGCTCTGTACCCCGAGATTATCTACTGTGAGGGGGAAAAGGACGGCGTCATGGTAGAGGTTGCCATGCAGCACAACGACTCTTACACAGAGAACTGCTACGGGTTTGTCAATAATATCAATACAC
>CACZQU010000542.1 GCA_902783305.1 uncultured Lachnospiraceae bacterium
AAGGCTGACCCGGCGGAAGAAGGAAATACAGTCAGCCTTAAAATTCCTAATGCAGAGATTGCCGGGATATTCGAAGACGCTGTGGTGAAGCTCTTTCAGGATGAGCTTGACACCAGTAAACAGAAGGAACTTATGTCTGCTCTCTGGAATGAGGATGTTGAGAGAGCATCAGAGAGACTGTGCGATTTCCTATGGGATACGATCAGCTACAATGATTATCACGAGGACTATTATCATGCTTTCCTGGCAGGATTGTTTGTCGGCCTGGGATATTCGGTGGACTCCAATAAGGAGAGCGGACTCGGCAGATTTGACGTGAAGGTTAAGGACCGCAGAAACCGCAGGGTGATATTTCTGGAAGCAAAAAAATCTGCCAGTCAGGCACAGATGAGCAAAGACTGTGATGAAGCCCTGAAACAGATTGAAGATAAAGGATATGCACGAAGGCTCGACCCTGGTTATGAAAAATGCATATGCTATGGCATTGCCTTCTTCCGGAAGTCTGCTTTGATGAAAAAACGATAATCAGAAACCTGGCAGCGGAGTCTGCCTCCGGTGCCAGGTCAGATGTGCAGGGGATTACTTTCCGCTGCTTCTCTTTTCGTTTTCCAAAGCTTCCTTCTGCTTTATCTGTGCATCAATGATGCTTATCCCGATGATGATACGGTTTTTGCCGGGCTGCATCCGGGTCACCTTCATGCCCGCATATACGGGCTCCCCGGTTTCAATCAGCCGATAGGAAGTGGTGAATACCCCATGCAGATCCAGCGCCTTGATAATCTTTTCCCTGGAGAATACGGACAGGAAAGGTGCCCGATCCTCTTCATAGATACGCGTCATGGTGTCCCGTTCTGCTGCTTCGAAGAAGTTTTCTCCATGCCGCTCCAGAGCCATCTCATCTGCGCCGGCCGGAGAGGTATACTCGATGAAGCGTTCTGTGTCACGATCGACAATATAGATGTTGTAATAATCGGCAGCCAAAGCTCTGGCAATATCCGCGTAGCTTTCACTTTCGCCGGGTTCGCTGATGGACAGGATGGCAATGGCGACAGCCATAGCCCCCGTTACCTGGTTGACACCGATTCTTCGCGAAAAGGAATGCACGACCGTACCGTCCGGCATTTTCCCGTCGTGAAAAGCCCTGTTTCCCTGCGCGCAGCAGATATTGATCATGTTGCGCATAAACTCGGAGCTGCATCGGGTAAATGCCGAATCCGGTTTCGGAAGACCGAGGGGGGGATATTTTGTCATAATATCCCGGAACGCCTGATTGCTTCGGACAAAACGGGCGCAATCCTCTCTGATTTCGATGATCCCCATCGGCAGCATGTTGAAGGAATTCTGAAGAGGCTGTTCATCTTCGCTGGCGATCACACCAAGGTCAAACAGGTTTACCCGGCCTATGGTTTCAAAATACGAGGACTCCTCCGGGTTTTCATAGCCGATCTGAATTCCCCGCCGGTTTCGCTCGATGATCTGCGCAAAGGTTACGGGTCTGCAATAGTAATAGCCCTGCAGCTTGGAACACCCGATGTCCTGCAGGAAGCGGACCTGCTCCTCCGTCTCCACACCCTCACATACGGTATCGAGCCCCAGCGATGTCGCCATCTTCATCAGCTCCGCCAGGATGATTTTTCCATCTTTGCCCTGGTCAAGCTTCCGCATGAAAGCCATGTCAAATTTGATCAGATTGAACTTGATACTCTGGAGAGCGTCAAGCGAAGAATAGCCGCTTCCAAAGTCATCAATCCATACCGGAAAGCCCAGACTCTGAAAACGTTCCACCTGTTCCTTCATGAAATCGAAATCGCGCCCGATGATGCTTTCCGTGATTTCAACGGAAATGCTGCCCGGGGTGATTCCCGATGCGTCTACCCGTGTGCGTATCTCTTCCACGATGTCACAAGCGTCAAAATCGGACCGCGACAGGTTTATGGAATGGGGAACGACATGGAGTCCGGCAGAGCTCAGATCCTTCATCTTTTTCAGAACCTGCTCCAGGACATACAGATCCAGCTTATAAATCAGTCCGGCTTCTTCAAGAGTCGGGATAAATTCCGAAGGGGACATCATGCCTTTCACCGGATCGACCCAGCGGGCCAGAGCCTCTTCGTCACAGACCTTTCCCGTGACCGCCCGGATGATCGGCTGATAGTAAACCTGAATCCAGTGCTCCTGGATGGCCTGGCCAAAGTGGGAAAGGATATATTGCCGCTTTTTTACCTTTTCGCTCATTGCATGGTTGTAATAGCTGCAGGAGGAACTGTCGGCTTTCGGAAGCGAATCACATGCGATTTTCGCCCTGTCGTATGCCGAACTGACGGGGACATTCTCAGTGTCGGTTAGATAAATGCCGGCTCTGACCGGAAGCGAATTGCCTTGGTTCAGTCCACGTGCCTCCTGGAACAGGCGGTGCAATATATCCTCCAGGCGGTCTTCTGCTGTAACCGCCGCAAACCTGTCCGCGCTGATGTGGCAGCTGTTTTCTCTGCCGAACAGATCCTCCAGAAGTCCGGCAAAAGCCCGCAGGAGCTTGTCACCTTCGGCAAAGCCATAGTTGTCGTTATAGTTTTTCATGCCGTTGAGATCCAGATACAGGAGAGCAGCGTTACCGCCGCCGGCGACAATCGACGCCTTGCCCGCCTCTGCCAGTTCAAGGAAATGTGTCATGCCGGGCAGACCCGTCAGGCGGTCATAATAGGTCGCCCGGAGAATGCTTTCCTCATGCAGAGCCTTGTTGAAGGCCCTGTTCAGAGCCGTAGCCTGTGTGTCCTCCTCTCCGGTATATTCGCCTTCGTCGGTAAAAGAGACATAGGCCAGCCGTGCGCCGTTTTTCAGGTAAACATGCTTTCCGAAGCCATGGATAATATGGTCTTCGCTTCCCTGATATTTTTTTCCACGGAAGATGACTTCATATATGCCGCTCTGGGTGATGAATCGGTAAACGGCATCCCTCAGTCTCTCCACATCATCAGGGTGGGTATTGAATAATACATCCTGGTTCAGCAGGCGGTACGCTTCCTCCTTGTCCGGCAGATTGAACATCTCTCGATAACCGTCAGACATGGCAAGCACGTAAACATGGCCGTCTGCAAACTGATAAACGACAAGCGGTACCGGCAATTGCTCCAAGGCTTCCAGCTCTTGTGGGGGGAACTGATATCTTTCCATAAACGGTCCTCATCGGGGTGAAGGGCAGCAGACTGCTGATTTTTACG
>CACZQU010000543.1 GCA_902783305.1 uncultured Lachnospiraceae bacterium
AGGCGCGAATCTGGAATGAAGGGAGAGACGGCTGAACAGTAACGTTTCTGCCGGTTCTTTCTCCGGCGGTACCAGGCAAATCGATGCTCATACCGCGAATATGCATTCCCGTTTTCATCAGCCAGGCTGTGCCCGGCCTGCTTGTGAACTTATACGGGAAGAACCTGTAGAAGGCGCAGTAAGCTCGCGGGAACAAATAAAAGGAAAGGCATGTCTGCTCCCCGCGGGATATCCGGAAGTACTGAACTATCTGTCCCGGATATTCAATACTATAAATATAAAACATTGCTCATTGCTATAGCGGCGCGCATGGCAGCATTCGCTTCTGCGGCGTACAACCGGCTCAGGTAAGCGGACAAAATACAGGCATTTCATTCGTTTGCTGTACGATCCGGAACGGAATAACGCTTGTATTATACATGGAAAGAAGAAAAAAGTGAAGATCCAGTCATACATAAAATTTTTACAGATGGGATATTCACGAGCAGGAATATGTATGATATAATATATTTCGGCTGTTTCTGATATACTTCTGCTGCGGTCAGTCACCGCCCGTGAGGGTATCATAATGATAGTTGACTTGTTTGAAAGGGGCCAGACAAGATGAATATTACTGACGTTCGTGTAAGGAAGATTAAAAAAGAGGGTAAACTCAAAGCAGTGATATCGATCACTTTGGATGATGAATTCGTGATTCATGATATCAAAGTGATCGAAGGTGAGAAGGGATGCTTTATTGCAATGCCAAGCCGCAAGGCCAGTGACGGGGAGTTCCGTGATATTGCCCATCCGATCAATCAGGAGACGAGGGAGCATATGCAGGGAATTATACTGGAAAAATACTATGAGGCTGAGGATGATGTCCTGCAGGGGGAAGAAGCCTGAGCCGGGCTTTTTCTTTCCTCTTCCTGTTGTCTTCCAGGTTGCGCTTCATGAAAAGGGAAGGAGTACATTATGCAGTTTGAACAGTTATTTTCACGTCTTCAGAATGGAAATGATGTGCGGGGGATCGCTGTCGATTCTCCGGAGGAAAGAATTACGTTGACGGAGGATATGGCCGCGTTTATCGCCGCGGCTTTCGCCCGTCACATGGCAGCCGCGGCAGGAAAGCCCGAAAAGGAGCTGAGAATCGGTATCGGTCATGACAGCCGCGTCAGCGCTCCCTCGATTCAGGCAGGGTGTCTTAAAGGTCTTTCCGGGACACAGGTCTGCCTGTGCGGGCTTGCATCCACACCCTCCATGTTCCAGTCTACCGTCTATGAGGAGAGCGCTTTTGACGCTTCCATTATGATTACCGCCAGTCATCTTCCGTATAACCGTAACGGCCTGAAGTTTTTCACCCGGGAGGGAGGCATGGAAAAGGATGCGCTGACGGCGATCCTGAAGGATGCGGCAAGCCTTGCCAAAGAGTATGGCACGGAGGATGAGGAGAAAATTATCGCTTATGGCCGTCCGGCTCAGGCCGGAGGAAGTGTGGAAGAGTTCGACCTGGTCAGTGTGTATTGCCGTCATATGCGGGACTATGTCTGCAGCCAGGTTCAGGCGGAGGACTATGAGCATCCGCTGACAGGACTCCACATCGTACTCGACGCGGGGAACGGCGCGGCTGGTTTCTTTGCCGGCGGTATCCTGGAAGCTTTGGGCGCCGATATCTCCGGAAGCGTATTCCTGGAGCCGGATGGAATGTTCCCTAATCATGTACCGAATCCCGAAAACGAGACGGCGATGGAAGCGATCCGCAAAGCGACGTTAGACGCGGGAGCGGATCTGGGCGTCATCTTCGACTGTGACGGTGACCGGGGAGCAGTTGTCTTTTCGGATGGATCCGAGGTCAACAGAAACCGGCTGATCGCGGTCCTGGCGAGGATTATTTCCCAGAGTCATCCAGGCTCCACTATTGTCACGGATTCGGTGACCAGTGATGAGCTGGCGGTGTTCCTGGAGAAGGTTCTTGGGATGAAGCATCTGCGCTTCAAACGCGGTTACAAAAATGTCATCAACAAGGGAATAGAGCTGAATGCCCAGGGTGAGGACTGCGAGCTTGCGATTGAAACCTCCGGACATGGAGCATTCAAGGACAACTATTTCTCCGATGACGGCGCATATATCAGTATTAAAATAATCTGTGAAATGGCAAAGCTCCGCCGTCAGGGACGCAAAATCGAGGAGCTGCTCGATGGTCTGGATGAGCCTGCTCAGGCTGAGGAAATGAGGCTGAGGATTCTTCCTCCAGGAGAAGGAGACGAGGATCAGAGGGATTTCAAGGAATATGGCGCTCAGGTGATCCGGGATTTCGGGGAATTTGCCGCTTCAGAGGAGAAATTCCACGTTGTACAGCCGAATTATGAAGGCGTCCGGGTATCCTTTGACGATCCTGAAGTAAAAGGTTGGATTTTGGTTCGACAATCCTTGCACGATCCGGAAATTCCTGTTAATATAGAAGCGAAGGAAGAAGGCGGCGCAGCGGTCATCCGTGCCCGTGTGAAGCCTTTCTTCGATCGCTATTGCAGGCTTCAGGAGAAGTAAAAGTGAAGCTGAACCCCAAGACCAGCCACGCCTGGCAGCATGAGCCTCCTTCGGACAGGAGACAGGATTACGGGCCGGGCATCTGGCATCCAAAGAAAAGGAGATGTTTGCCATGCCATTAGTAACCACAACTGAGATGTTTAAGAAAGCTTATGCCGGCGGTTATGCAATCGGCGCGTTCAATGTCAACAATATGGAGATCGTTCAGGGTATCACTGAAGCAGCTGCAGAGCTGAAGAGCCCGGTTATCCTTCAGGCTTCCGCAGGCGCAAGGAAATTTGCGAAGCCGGCTTATCTGATGAAGCTGGTCGAGGCGGCTGTGATTGACTGCCCGGATATCCCGATCGCCATGCATCTGGATCACGGCGCAGACTTCGAAATCTGCAAGTCCTGCATTGACAACGGATTTACCTCCGTCATGATCGACGCATCCAGCAAATCCTTCGAAGACAATATCGCTGTGACGAAGCAGGTCGTCGAGTATGCGCATGCCCGCGGCGTTGTCGTAGAGGCAGAGCTTGGCTCCCTGGCCGGCATTGAGGATGATGTCAATGTCTCCGCTGAGGATTCCTCCTACACCCGTCCCGAAGAGGTTGAGGAGTTTGTCTCCAGGACCGGTGTGGACTCCCTTGCCATCGCCATCGGTACCTCTCACGGCGCGTTCAAGTTCAAACCGGGTACAGACCCGCAGCTTCGCTTCGACATCCTTGAAGAGGTTTCCAGGAGACTTCCTGAGTTCCCGATCGTCCTTCACGGCGCATCCTCTGTTCCGCAGCAGTATGTCAAGATCATCAATGCCAACGGCGGCAAGCTTGTTGACGCGATTGGTGTTCCGGAAGATCAGCTCCGTCAGGCAGCAAGGCTTGCGGTCTGCAAGATCAATATTGACTCCGACCTCCGCCTTGGCTTCACGGCCGGGATCCGTTCCACTCTGATTGAGAAGCCTGAGATGTTTGATCCGAGAGGATATCTCACTGTTGCACGCCAGAATGTCAAAGATGTTGTCACTCATAAGATCAAAGACGTTCTTGGTTCCGAAGGGAAAGCCTGATCGTTTTTTGAGTTTTTCCGGGGGACTGCCTGAGGGCAGTTCCCCTTTTTCGTGGGGGGAGTCATGGGGATGGTTCTCACTGGTTCACCTCTGGCGAGTCAGTGAGAACCGTCCCCATGACTCCCCCACCCCAGGAAATAAGGAGGCCTCTTTTGAAACTTCTGATTATACGACATGCTGAGCCGAATTATACGAAGGATTCCCTGACGCCGAAGGGGTGGAGGGAGCAGGAGCTGCTGGCCGGGAGACTGGCACAGATCCCGATTGACAAATTTTATGTATCTCCGCTGGGGAGAGCCAGTGACACGGCGCGGGATACTCTCGCGCAAAAGAAAATGGAAGCCGAGGTGAAGCCGTGGCTCAGGGAATTTGATACGAAAAAAATCCTGAGACCGGATGCCGGCGGCGTTAGACGGATACCCTGGGACTGGCTGCCGGAGGACTGGCTTACGGATGAACGCCTGCTGGACCGCCTTCGCTGGGGTGAGAATGAACAGATGGCGGAAGCCGGTGTGAAAGAGTGCTATGACGAAGTGACATCGGGACTGGATCAGCTTCTGGAGACACATGGCTACCGCCGGACAGGTGAGTGGTATGCGGCTGAGCGACCCAACCATGAAACGGTGGCATTTTTCTGTCATCATGGTGCAGCCTGCGTGATCCTGAGCCATCTTCTCCATATTCCGGTGATGACGTTGTGGCATGGGGTGGCTCTTCTTCCGACGTCTGTGACCACTCTCGTGACGGAGGAACGGCGCCGGGGAAAGGCTGTGTTCCGCGCGCTCGAGATCGGAAGCCTGTATCATCTGTACGCGGCGGGCGAGAAGCCGTCTTTTTCTGCCCGGTTCAGCGAATGCTATACCGATACCGACGAATGCCGGCTGGATTAAGAAGAAAACTGGATATTTCTGAACGGGTATGCTATACTTACTCCATTGATGGAGGGAAAACACATGATCAAAACAGCAATATTAGGATTAGGCAATGTAGGAAAAGGCGTCGCCAGCGTTCTTACCGGCAATCGGGCGGAGATTGCGAGAAAGGTGCCCGGAGGGTTGGAGCTGGGATATATTCTGGATATCCGTGACTTCCCGGACAGTCCCTTTGCGGATAAGGTGACACATGATTATGAGGAGATCCTTAATGATCCTGAAGTTAAAGTCATCTGCGAGACCATGGGAGGCAAAGAACCGGCTTTTACTTTTTCCAGAAGAGCTCTCGAGAAGGGGATTAGTGTATGCACCTCCAACAAGGAGCTGGTGGAGGCCCGGGGAAGGGAACTGCTTGAGATTGCCCGGGAGCATAATTGCAGCTATCTGTTTGAAGCCAGTGTAGGGGGAGGAATCCCTCTTATTGCTCCGCTTCTGAACTGCCTGGAGCAGGAGCGGATCTCTTCGATTTTCGGTATTCTTAACGGCACGACCAATTACATTCTTACCAAAATGGATCGTTTCGGGGCAGGCTATGAAGAAGTCCTGAAGGAGGCACAGGAGCTCGGGTATGCCGAGCGCAATCCTGAGGCGGATGTGGAAGGCTACGACACAGGACGGAAGATAGCGATTCTGTCCTCCCTGGTGAGCGGGAAAACCGTACGCTTTGAAGATACGTATACAGAAGGGATCACAAAAATCTGTCCTGCAGATTTTGTCTATGCCGAGGAACATCACTATTGCATCAAGCTGCTTGGCATAAGCAGCCGCATGGAGGATGAGAGCTTCAATGTGCTTACAGCGCCATATCTGGTACCGCAAGGCCATCCCCTGTACGCGGTGAGCGATGTGTTTAATGGTATCTTTATTCACGGAAACATGGTGGATGATCTGATGTTCTATGGCCGGGGAGCAGGTACTCTTCCGACCGGATCAGCAGTTGTCGCCGACATGATCCAGGCAGCCCTGAGCATCGGGAAGACGATCCCGATCCGCTGGGATAAGGAACGGGTTGACCTGAAGCCTCACAGCGAGCTGGTCAGCACCTTCTTTGTCCGGACAGATTTGTCAGAGCAGGAAGCAGTCCGCAAAGCCTTCGACGGCAAAATTGCCGACGACTGGTCGCTCCCGGCGTTCCCTGATGAATATGCTTTCCTCACCGGTCCGATGAGCGAGGCTGAGTTTGCGGCCCTGGCGGAGAAACTGAAGTTCAAGACCCGCATCCGTGTGCTGTGCTGAACCTGGGAAAAGCTGTATCCCCGTTTTATCTTACATGAATCACGGGCGCTGCCCGCTTTGGAGCTCTGCAGGGAATTTGTGCACAGCTCCTTAATCAGCCGTAAATAAGAAAAAGCCTGATTTCAATGACAACCCTTTGCAAATCCCTTCAAGGGAAAGCCGGGTTGTCATGGGAATCAGGCTTTTTTATATTTCTGTATTCTTACTCACCGGAGCTGTCTCCGCCATCGCCTTCCTCTGCGCCGCCTGAGTCAATGGGCTCCTGCACATCTGAACCTGCGTCTTCCCCGGCGTCGCCGGTGTCGGCAGGTTCGCCTGCGTCGGCAGCTTCACCTGCGTCGTCTCCGGTGTCAATCACATCATTGCCGGGATCCTCCCAGTTGATGTCAGTGGGATCATCTACGACGTCCCAGTTCTGATTTCCTCCATCTTCCGGAGTGTCCTGACCTCCGGGCTGCTCAGGCTCCTCACCCTGACCGGGTGTTTCAGGCTGGCCTGTCTCCTGATTTTCACCTGGTGTTTCCGTATCGTCTCCGGTTTCGGCGGAGCTGTCATCTCCGTCATCCGAATAATAATCGTCGTACCCGTAAGAGCTGCTGTCGTTGTATGCATTGTAATCGGTGTAATAATCGGTGCTTCCGGAAGATTGCGCAGTATTTGCGGAAGCAGCCGGTTCGGCGGGTGCGGTTCCGGCGGATGCTGCAGCAGGCGCAGCCGCAGCCGTCGTCGGTTTGGGGGCAGGCTCCTTTGTGGGAACGGGCGTAGGTGTGG
>CACZQU010000544.1 GCA_902783305.1 uncultured Lachnospiraceae bacterium
ACCGCGAACCGTATCATGGAAATCCTGCCGGACGGCACTCTGATCGACAAGATGTCTACCTATGACGATTACCTGGCCAGCGACGAGATGGCAAAGAAGCGTCACATTTATACCCTCTCCGAGGAGGATGCGAACGACAACTGATACGGACAAAACAGGGGGGCTGTGAAAACCATTTCGGTTTTCACAGCCCCCCTCATCTGTGATCAAAAAAGGAAGTCCTGCTCTCTCAGATGTCCTTCAGGGTATACTTGATTCCAAGATAAGAACGCGGGTACTGATAGCATGCATATCCCTTTATCGTCTGCAGCCATCCGCTTGAACGAGATGAACCGACCGGCAGATAAATCAGAACGCAGCGGTAGCTCTTCTGGCTCAGGGAATAGGAACTGTTATAACTGTAGGTTTTGGTCGAGGAAACGCTTCCATTGGTATAGGTCTGGCAGCGCAAAGCAGAAGACAGGAAGGTATACACTTCATATTTCGTTGAAGAAAGAGGCCTTTTGATCTGCGTTCCGGAGGTTCCTCCAAAAATAACCGGTAAATACTTCGTATTTCCCGCGGTCATCGTAAACTTTACTTCTCTGTTCTTCCGGACTGCCCTGCCGACCAATGGTGCCTTGGTGCTGGTAATCAGCTTCAGAACAAAAGTATCGGATGCACGGCTGCTTGCAACCTGGAGCAATACTGAACCGCTCCGTACACGGATTCCCAGAAGGATCCCGCTGTTTGCGCCGGAAGAGGATTTGATATAACCATTAATCGTCTGCGAAATAATGGTCTTGCCATAATTGGTGAAGCATCTTTCCCGGATCAGGCCATTTGAATCCTTCGCCACATAGACAATATCATATTTTGTCGCAGAAGTCTTAGGGGTAACCTTAAACTTATTCGCCGAAATGGCGTTTCCACTGATATTGCTGTCCTTTACATAATAGATCTGGCCGGCTTTCACCGTGAGTTTTGCTGTCTTGGAAGCCGCTGAAATGGGAACAGCAAAAAGCAGGACTGCCAGCAAAATCACTGCTGAAATGAAATACTTTTCACATCTTTTCATTCAATCTCCTCCTGTCGTCTCCAAAACAAATCACATCTGATTATACTCCCCCTGTTAGCATCTTACTTCATTGAAAGATACGATCTGTAATTATCACTTTCCTCCGGAAGATCTTTTCTTTTTCTGGTTCCAGGCCATCACATGAACATCCGGTATATCCCTCTCTCCATTCAGCTCACGAATCTCCCTTGTGGTGCGGTCGAATACATCGCCCCCGTGGAAATATTCCTCATAGAAGTCCTCTCTCGCCCTTGCCATATCCTCCTGCGACTCTTTCTCCCAGTCTCTGTATACTCCCTTCCAGTTGCCGTTATCGGAATGGGAGACTTCTGCATTCTTCAGCCGCTTTTTTTCCAGCCTTCTTTTCTGGCTCCTTTCCAAAGCGGAAGAACTGGGATATCCATTTTTATTCATGGTTTCTACAAAGGACACGGTCTCCTTTCGTGGAGTTTTGTTGAGAAGGAACTGTACCAGACATCCTCCTGCAACAAATCCAAGGGACAAAAGCAGCATATACATCTCCGGACAGCTGATCAGCCGGGCGAGTGAATATCCTGCCAGGATTCCCCCAAAAAGACTTGTCGTAATGATGATCACCGGTTTTTCATACCGCAAAGCTCCGACTCCAAGAATCACCCCGATCAGAAGACAGAGATAAAACGAAGCGGAAGTTGTCGGATAAATCAGATAGATACTCGCCGCCGCCCCCAGCACCGCCGCCATCAGAAAAATACCTGCTCTGTATAAAAAGAAAGAAACAAGCGCGAAACCAGCTCCGGCTCCCAGCAGCACACCCAGGTACACATAATTATCCGGAAATTCGATTTCCATATAGCGGACGAAGAGATAAGCAGCTGTCGTACCAAAAGCAAAGCCCACCAGCATCATCCAGAAGCGCATCAGCCTGTACCCAAGAATGCAGTTTGTGACCCCAAACGTGAAAAGAAGAACCGGAAGCATCAAGGTAGAGTATGGGATATCCGTTTCAACCGTCTGAAGCCTTCCGGCAATCTCCAGTATCTTATGCAGCAACGCAAGCAGCTCGTCCATACAATCACTCCCTTCCGGACAATATCACCTCACCACTGCGAAGTAACGATAGGTATCATCTCCTTTCCTAGAAAATATAGTAAAGGGTATATAAACTGTCCAACACCCCATAATGATACTGAACCTGCATCAGGCCGTTGTAAGCCATATAATACTGTATGGCATTTTCCAGTTCTTCTGAGGACGGCCAGTATTCCAGGGCTTCCAGAAACGCTGCTTCATTGGAAAACTTGAAACGGATCACCGCGGCATTGTTGTCGATTCTCATCTGATAATAGTCATTCAGGGCAAAAGGATCATATTCATCAAAACAGCCCTGGTTCAGAATATAAAAATTATACCCTGTGGCTGTGCACCCGGGAAGCGCAAACAGTTCTGACGCTTCATAATCCTTTTCATATTCCCAGGGAAAAGGGCATAGATAATCCATCAGAATCGTCTTGTGTTCAGCCAGACTCACCGCGTCACCGGAAAGGAAATCCGGCTGATCGGCATTCGTCGCATCAATATAATACCATTCCCCGTCAATCTGTGCCATGTTCCAGGCATGACCCTCTTCGCTTTTCAGGGACGTGCCTTCCACATAAATGCAATTCACACCGAATGCTTCCAGAAGGTATTGAATAGCAGATGCATAACCGGCGCAGACCGCCTCCTGCTTCCAGAAAACCCCGGCGATGTTCTGATCATCCTCTGATTCTCTGTACTCAGTCGTCTCGATAATATATGTATAAACCGTGCAGGCTATCTCATAATCCGTAGCATCAGCAGGCAGCAAGGAAGCAATCTGATTTTTCGCCGCTTCCATTGACTGTAAAATCTCCTGAACCTCCCTGCTCTGAGATTTCAGGGCTCCGTTTTCTCCCCCATAAGAGTAACTGGGAGAAAAGGAACAGTAATCCTGTCCGGTATATAAGGTCTTATAGACTGCTTTTCGGTTTCTCACCCAGAAAAGCTCCGGATGGTCATTAAGCACTGCGCGGTAGACGTGGTCAATCTCATCATCACCCGCAATCGTCAGATAAAAGTCCTCCTCCCATCCGCGAATGCTGGAAAGCATTTCCCTGTATGCTCTCTGCTGATCCTTGTTCAGCTGCCTGAAATAATATTCATAATGTCCTTCTTCTTCCTGTGCAACCTCCTGTTTACGCATATATTTCACTTCGGCAGGCTCAAAAGACAGTAACGTCTTAGCCGAATCCAGAATCTGCACCGTTCTGGGCTTCATCATAACAGCATTCACCGCCAGAAACGTGAAAGCACCGATACTGACCGCCAGAAGAATCCCCGCCGGAAATCTGCGGTTTGATTTTTTTTTCATTTTCACCTCATGACAGCGGATTGTTTTTTTCTCTGATTTATGATACTACTATAAAGATCAGCATACAATCTTTATTTATATAAATATTGGTTACTGTCCAATGAAATGTCTCCGCACCCGTGAGACCAGATCAACATAAAAACAGTAATCCGCAGAAGTCATTTTGCACTGAAATCAATCATTGATCATGTATGGAGACAGAAAGGAACCCATGTAATGAGCATTAAAATTCCTATTGAAACATCAGCCCGTCACATCCATCTGTGTGAAGAAGATTATCAGGTTCTGTTTGGCGCGGACGGGCTCCATCCAACCAAAGAGCTCAGTCAGCCAGGGCAGTTCCTCTGTGAGGAGCGGCTCACGGTCAGAGGGCCTAAGGGAGAATTTTCAAACACTGCGGTTCTGGGGCCGTTACGTAAAGAATCTCAGGTCGAGCTTTCTCTGACTGACACAAGAAAGATCGGACTTCCGGGAATCATCCGTCAATCCGGTGATACTCAGAATACACCTGGGTGCACCCTGATCGGCCCAAAAGGGGAACTGGAAATAGATCATGGAGTAATCGTTGCAAAACGCCATATTCATATGACTCCTTCCGATGCCATCACCTTGGGAACAAAAGACAATGAAGAAGTCTTTGTCCTGACCAAAAGCTATGGCAGAGCCCTGATCTATGCTGATGTTGTCGTCCGGGTGAGCTGGAATTTCCGCCTGGCTATGCATGTCGACACGGATGAAGCTAATGCTTTTTCCAGTGATGCTGAACCTTATGGCGTCATCATTAAGCTTTTTGATGAAAACTATAATACAGAGAAATGGATCGAAGAAGTTCTTTCCGGTATCCGCAGATAATGGTATGCAAAAGGAGCTGGCTTATCGCCAGCCCCTTTTTTCTTAAAAAACTGTTACTGTCAGATCATTTCTTTATCCGGTTTTCCTGCTTATGAGGAAGTGAACAGCGAAGCAATTGTCAGATCGACAGTCACCGCTTTCGATGAAAACGGTGCAGCCGTCGGAGAAGGCACGGGTTCTTTGCCTGTCTTTTCTGTTCTGACAGACAGAGGATCTGAAGAAAACAGGTCAAATAAGATTGAGTCCACCTCATTTGGCTCTTCTGACCCATCTGCAGAGCTGCCGGTAAACAGATCCGCGGCATTCCCGCTTTCCACCGACGCATCCGGTGAGGTATCGTCAGATAGATCCTTTGACGGATTCTCCTGTGCTTCAGTCATCGCAGAATCGTCCTTCTCAGGAACATCCGTTCCCGAATGCTCCTCCTCGATCCGAGGTGTTTCATCCGGGTTCAGGTCTTCAAACAATACAGCAATATCTTCCTTCGATTCTTCCTGGGCTGCAGGAAGTCCTGCAGTTCCCGGAGAGAAAACATCATAAAGGAGAATATCTGCCTTGTAAATCTCAGACATCGGAATCAGTTCCTCATCAGGAATAACCACAATCTCAGCCAGGAAAGTATTCTCTTCCGGAACCTCTTCGATCAACGGAGTCTCATCAGCAGCATCCGCCGGATCACCTGTAAGATGTGATCCTTCAGTACTCTGTGAATTCTCAGCACTTAGTGAATCTTCAGTATCCTGTGAGTCTTCGGTATCCTGTAGTTCTTCGGC
>CACZQU010000545.1 GCA_902783305.1 uncultured Lachnospiraceae bacterium
AGACGGAAGAGCCGGCGGA
The DNA here is from genome assembly GCA_902783305.1 of uncultured Lachnospiraceae bacterium. Taxonomy (GTDB): domain Bacteria; phylum Bacillota; class Clostridia; order Lachnospirales; family Lachnospiraceae; genus Blautia_A. The sequence continues at coordinate 20 of CACZQU010000545.1, forward strand.
GGAAGAAATCGCAGAAGAAGGATCAGCGGAAAGCGCCGATGAAAAAGAGGCTTCTGATACAACAGAAGAAACTCAGGAAGAGAACGCCTCTGAAGAGGATCAGGATAAATAACCGCAAACGTTCAGTACACATATACAGCCCGGGAGGCGTCAGCATCCCGGGCTGTTTTTCGATCATAAATGGCAGCCATTCAGCACAGGGTGCCGAATGATGACAAAAAAGAGCGTTCTGATTTTTCAGAACGCTCTTCAGGAACTTCTTCTATTAAAGCTTTGTTACGTTGGAAGCCTGCATTCCACGGTTTCCTTCGACTAAATCATATGTGACGGCCTGTCCCTCTTCAAGAGATTTGAAGCCTTCGCCGTTGATTGCTGAGAAATGTACGAAAACATCATTTCCGTCCTCACCTGTGATGAATCCGTATCCTTTTTCAGCGTTAAACCATTTTACAGTCCCTTTGTTCATTTGTGTTACCTCCATTGATCTGTGTTTTATATCTATCTGATGAAAAAAAATCACCAGTTTTTACAGACTATATACAGTAAATATAATCTCTAAAAACCAGTGATTTACAGCATTGTATTTGCTCAGATAGTCTTCCTTACGATTCGATTATAAAACCTGTTTCCATGGTTGTCAAGGACAAAAAGGGAAATTGACGGATTTTGTCATAAGATACGGATTATTCAGATAATTTGATCCGTTGCGAAACGGAATCTGTTTTGACATCTTAAAGATATGTTGCTATACTGGGGGCAAAAGAGCTCGGAAAGGAAGATCATATGCAGGAAGCGTATTCGGATTTTGCCAGAATCTATGATGTTTTTCAGTATAATATCGACTATGAAGGATGGAAGGATTATATTCTGGAAATCTTCAGGGATAATGGAATTACGGATGGACTGGTCCTGGATCTTGGATGCGGGACAGGTACGCTCACAGAACTTCTTGCCGGGGCAGGCTATGACATGATCGGGGTCGATTCTTCCGAAGAAATGCTGATGGAAGCTTTTGAAAAAAGGCTGGCCTCCGGACATGACATACTTTACCTTCAGCAGGATATGACGGAATTTGAACTGTACGGAACTGTGCGCGCCGTGGTCAGTGTATGCGACAGCCTGAATTATCTTCTTGAAGAGGAAGAGCTGCTTACCGTTTTCCGCCTGGTAAACAATTATCTGGATCCGGGCGGCATATTTGTATTTGACATGAACACAAAATACAAATATCGATCCATAGGCGAGCAGACGATCGCGGAAAACCGTGAGGAAGGAAGCTTCATCTGGGAGAACGAATACGACGATGAAACGGGGATTAATACCTGTGCCCTGACATTGTTCCTTCCGACAGGCAGCGGTCATTATGAGAAGAAGGAAGAGTACCATGTTCAGAGAGGCTGTGAGGCGGAGCAGATCCTCCGGCTTCTTGAAAAAGCAGGACTGAAGGCGGAAGGAGTCTATCAGGCTTATACCCGGAATACACCGGATGAAAAGACCGGAAGACTGACTTTCATTGCAAGAGAGAGAGGTAAAAATGAGTGACCAGGTTGTAAGAGCGATGGCGGGAGATCAGCAGATCCGCGCTTTCGCAGCAGTTACAAGGGATATGACGGAAGAAGCCAGGCAGAGACATAACACGAGTCCGGCCGCGACAGCTGCGCTTGGGCGGCTTATGACGGCCGGAGCAATCATGGGTTCCATGATGAAGGAGGAGAATGCGCTGCTCACTCTTCAGATCAAGTGCATGGGTCCGATCGCCAGAATGATCGTAACGGCGGATTCAAAAGGAAATGTAAAGGGATATGTGGAAAACCCGGATGTGATCCTTCCGCCGAACAAGGACGGAAAGCTGGATGTCAGCGGAGCGCTCGGTCCGGGAACACTTCAGGTGATCCGCGATCTTGGCCTTAAGGAACCTTATGTAGGGACGGTGGATCTTCAGACCGGAGAGATCGGAGATGACCTTACCTATTATTTCGCAGCCAGCGAACAGACGCCTTCGGCAGTGGGACTGGGGGTTCTGATGAACAAGGACAATACGGTCTGCCAGTCTGGCGGCTTTATTATACAGCTGATGCCGTTTGCCGAAGAAAAAACCATTTCAAGACTGGAAAAAAACCTGGCGGAGATCCGGTCGGTCACCAGTCTTCTTGTGGAGGATCCGACACCGGAAGGTCTTCTTCGGAAAGTTCTGGAAGGATTTGACATTGAGATAACAGAACGAATGGATACCCGGTTCCATTGCAACTGCAGCAAGGAACGAATGGCAGCGGCACTTGTCAGCGTCGGGAGGAAGGATCTGAACGAAATGATCCAGGACGGAAAGCCGGTTGAGATGAACTGCCATTTCTGCGGAAATCATTATCAGTTCTCAACAGAGGAACTGAAGGAGATCCTGGTCCGGGCAAAATGAAAAACCGGATGGACAACAGGGAATAAGCGGGAGGAGACTTGACTTATGGGACTGGGGTTTATTATTGGAGGATCCGGTACAGGAAAGTCTTATTATGGATATGAAACGATCATCCGGGAGGCCGAAAGGCACCCGGATGTACTTTATTATGTGATCGTTCCGGAACAGTTCACGATGCAGACTCAGAAGACCATCGTGGAAATGTCCCCGCGTAAAGGGATCCTGAATATTGATGTGG
>CACZQU010000546.1 GCA_902783305.1 uncultured Lachnospiraceae bacterium
CTCAGCTGGCTAGAGCACGCGGTTCATACCCGCGGTGTCGAGGGTTCAAGTCCCCCTCTCGCTATTGGGAACCTGATCGTATCAGGTTCTTTTTTTTGTTTCGGCAACGCCCGATGCGCAGCTGTCTGTTAAGGCTGAACAGTGATGTCATCAGCAATTCAAGCTGTGGAGAATGGTTATGAAAAAGAGACTTCTTTATATTATCAATCCTACTGCGGGAAGAGGACAGATCCGTCAGGTTCTTCTGGATATTCTGGATCTGCTGTGCCGCTGCGGATATGAGGTTCAGGTCAGCACCACATCCGGACCCGGGCAGGCTCCGGGGATTGTCTGCGATAATGCGGAGAAAACAGACCTGATCATCTGCAGCGGGGGTGACGGCACTATGGACGAAGTGGTAGAAGGAGTTCTGAAAAGCAAAAAGGATATTCCCATAGGCTATATTCCGTCGGGAAGTACCAATGATTTTGCGAACAGTCTCTTTATTCCAAAGGATCCTCTTGCCGCGGCCAGAAATATTATGGAGGGAAACCTATATAAATGTGATGTCGGGAGATTTAATGAGCACTATTTTATTTATGTAGCAGCCTTTGGGCTGTTTACGGATGTTGCCTATCAGACTCCTCAGGACTGGAAAAAAATGCTGGGACATATGGCTTATGTGCTGGAGGGAGCCATGAAGCTTTTTGACATCCGGTCCTTTTCCCTGAAAATAGAAGCGAATGGGAAGACGATGGAGGGGAATTATCTTTATGGGATGATTACAAATTCGCGTTCAATCGGCGGCATTCGCAATATTACCCGTGATGTCGATATGAATGACGGGTTGTTTGAGGTCACATTGATCGAAATGCCCAGGGATCCTTCAGAACTGCAGAAGATTGTGACGGCCTTCGTGATGCAGGAGGACGAGTCGGAGTTTGTCCACACCTTCAAGACAGATAAGCTTCGGATCGAATCCTTCGGAGAATGTCCCTGGACGTTAGACGGGGAATACGGCGGTAATCCTGATCTGGTTGAAATTGAGAATATACATGAAGCATTTACGCTGGTTCTGACCAGCACAAAAGAATAACAGTAAAGCTTGAATCAATTGGAGATAGTAAATGGAAAAGTATATCGATGTTGTCAGTACTTTTGGCTGCGATGTGTTTAATGACTCCGTTATGCAGGCCAGACTGCCCAAAAAAGTATACCATGAATTGAAGCGGACAATCAGTGAAGGAAAAGAGCTTTCCCTGGAAATCGCGGATGTGGTTGCCCACGAGATGAAAGAATGGGCTATAGAAAAAGGAGCAACTCATTACAGCCACTGGTTTCAGCCTCTTACAGGAGTGACAGCGGAGAAACATGATGCTTTTATCTCTACTCCTATGGAAAATGGCAGGATTCTGATGACTTTTTCCGGGAAGGAACTGATCAAGGGAGAGCCGGACGCTTCTTCCTTTCCTTCGGGCGGCCTGAGAGCTACCTTTGAGGCGAGAGGGTATACGACCTGGGACTGTACTTCGCCTGCTTTTGTCCGGCATGATGCTGCCGGAGCTACTTTGTGTATTCCGACGGCGTTTTGCTCCTATACAGGGGAAGCTCTGGATCAGAAGACGCCGCTGCTGCGCTCCATGGAGGCTGTCAATGAACAGTCATTGCGGTTAATCAGGCTGTTTGGAAATAAAACATCCAGAAGGGTGACGCCCAGCGTAGGCGCAGAACAGGAGTATTTCCTGATTGACAAGGATATGTATGACCATCGGAAGGATCTGGTTTATACCGGAAGAACGCTGTTTGGTGCCATGCCGCCCAAAGGGCAGGAGATGGATGACCATTACCTGGGAACAATCCGCCAGCGGGTTTCCGCATATATGAAGGAAGTGAATGAGGAATGCTGGAGAGTCGGCGTGACGGCGAAAACCCAGCACAACGAGGTTGCTCCGGCACAGCATGAGCTCGCCCCGATCCATATGCCTGCCAATATCGCGGCAGACCACAACCAGATTATCATGCGCATACTGAAAAAAGTCGCCAGCCGCCATAATATGCGGTGTCTCCTGCATGAAAAGCCTTTTGCCGGACTTAACGGTTCGGGAAAACACAACAACTGGTCGCTCACCACGGATGACGGGATCAACCTGCTGGAGCCGGGTATCACTCCGCATGAAAACATGCAGTTCCTGCTGATCCTCACCTGCATTCTGAAAGCGGTGGATATCCATGCGGATCTTCTGAGGGAATCGGCTGCGGATGTGGGTAATGATCTGAGGCTTGGAGGAAACGAGGCTCCTCCGGCGATTGTATCCGTTTTTCTGGGAGAGCAGCTGGGAGACGTGCTCGAGCAGCTGGTGAGCACGGGAACGGCAACCTACAGCAAGGAAGGGCAGAGACTGGATACCGGAGTGCGTACTTTGCCGGATTTCATGAAGGATGCCACAGACCGCAACCGTACATCACCCTTTGCTTTTACAGGTAATAAATTTGAATTCCGTATGGTTGGCTCCAAGGATTCGATCTCTGCATGTAATGTTGTCCTCAATACGATCACTGCTGAGGCGTTTCGTGAAGCCTGTGACAGGCTGGAGGGGGCGAAAGACTTTGAACTGGCTGTGCATGATCTCATCAAGGAATATGCCAGCAGTCATCAGAGAATTGTTTTCAACGGGAACGGTTACGCTCCCGAATGGCTGGAGGAAGCAAAGCGGCGTGGACTTCCGGTCTTACCCTCCATGGTAGACGCGATCCCGGCCATAACGACAGAAAAAGCCGTCAGACTGTACGAAAGCTTTCGCGTTTTTACCAGGGCAGAGCTGGAGTCTAGAGCGGAAATCAAATATGACATTTATGCAAAAGCGATCAATATCGAAGCGAAAGCGATGATCGATATCACCACCAAGCAGATTATCCCTGCTGTAGTGAAATATACCTCTGTACTGGCTTCCTCCATCAATGAAGTGCGCAAAGCCGGCCCCATGGATGTCAGCGTTCAGATGGATCTTCTCGAAAAGACATCTCTTCTCCTGCGCGAGACAAATGATGAAATGAAAAAACTGGAAAAGCTGGTCGGGGAAGTCAGGGAACATTCGGAGGGACAGGATAGAGCACTGTTTTGCCGGCGCGAGCTGTTTCCTGCGATGGAAGCTCTGAGAAAGCCTGTAGATGCTCTGGAAATGCTCGTGGATAAAGAAATGTGGCCAATGCCCTCCTATGGTGATCTGATTTTTGAGGTATAGAAACAGCGTGGATGCAGATGCTCTTTTTCTGCCCTTCCCTGTACCCACCGGATACCTGGGCATAATGAAATGAAGATGAAAGGAGAACAAAACAGGATATGGCCTGGTACGATGAAGCTGTTTTTTATCATATCTACCCTCTGGGACTGACCGGAGCTCCGGAAAAAAACGAGTATGCGGAACCAGTCCACAGGTTGAACACTCTTCTTCCATGGATCAGCCACATCAGGGAAATCGGTTGTAACGCTCTATATATCGGTCCACTTTTTGAATCGGTCGGTCATGGATACGAAACCACAGATTACCGGAAGCTGGACAGCCGTCTGGGAACAAACGAAGACCTGGTTTCATTTGTTGAACGATGCCATGAACAGGGAATCAGGGTGATTTTTGACGGCGTATTCAATCACACGGGAAGGGATTTTTTTGCTTTTCGTGACCTTAAGGAAAAAAGGGAAAATTCAAGGTATAAGGACTGGTACTGTAATGTCAGCTTCTGGGGAATCAATGAATACAATGATGGGTTTTCCTATGACAACTGGGGAGGATATAACCTGCTGGCCAAGCTGAATCAGAAAAACCCCGAAGTCATCGACTATATCTGTGAGGTGATCCGCTTCTGGGCCGGGAATTTTGATATTGACGGAATCCGTCTGGACGCGGCAGATGTTCTGGATTTTGAATTCATGAAGGCCCTGAGAAGAACAGCTGACGAAGTAAAACCGGATTTCTGGCTGATGGGTGAAGTCATCCATGGAGATTACGGCAGATGGGTCAACCAGGATACTCTTCACAGTGTGACAGACTATATGCTGCATAAGGGACTCTATTCCGGGCTGAACGATCATAATTTCTTTGAAATCGCCCATACGCTCCGTTATGTAAAAAACATGGCAGGTACGTTGAATCTGTATAATTTTCTGGATAATCACGATGTGGAACGGATCAGTACGAAGCTGATCAATAAAGCTCATTATGTACCTGCCCATATTATGCTTTATACTTTACCGGGCGTGCCTTCGATTTATTACGGATCGGAGTTTGGCGTGCAGGGAAAGAAGGAAAGGGGTTCGGATGCTTCTCTCAGACCGATGCTGGATCTGGAGGTTTTGAAAGAGGGAGAACCGAATCCATGGGTACAGCCGGGACTGGATCCGAAGGCCTGCTGTGCTCTGATCCGCCGTCTTGGGGAGATTCGCGAGTGTACAAGGGCGCTTGTTTACGGGGAGTATACGGAGCTGAAGCTTACTACCCGCCAATATGCTTACAGCAGGAGAACAGAGGATTCTTATGCTGTAATTATGCTGAACAATGATGATCAGTCTTCCCTGATACAGGTTAATTGTGAGAACGGCGAATATCAGGATATGCTTTCCGGAGAAAAAACAGCAGTGACGGAGGGAAAACTGGAACATAGCGTTGACGCAAATTCCGGTGAAATCTGGGTACAGGTAAAGCCGGATACCATACAACAGGAGAAGACTCCATCTCCGGGTTCTTTTAAGGTATTTTCGGGGACGCCGAAGCCGCGGGAGGAGAAGAGCATTCAGGAAACCGAGGTGCCGGATATTCCTGTTGACGACATGACGGTTCCCCAGCTTCAGGCACTGATCCTGAAAAAACTGGCCAAAAACGGCCCCTTAACGGAGCAGATGCGCAGGGAC
>CACZQU010000547.1 GCA_902783305.1 uncultured Lachnospiraceae bacterium
GAAGTGGATCATGTAGAGAAGGTGACCTTCTTCCTCCGCCGGGAATATGTCTACAATGTTTATTATGGCAGCCGGGCCTTTCAAGGCGGTTCGGTGTACGGCATAGATGACCAGTATTTAGACACCTGCGGGTACCGGGTGCGATCCGGACGCCGGTTTTTCAAGGATGATTATACCAGGTATCATAAGGTATGCCTGATTGACAGCTCTGCGGGGGAATACCTGTTCCCCGGGGAGGATCAGGTGGGAAAAATCATAGAGATTGGTTCTGAACCTTTTACGGTCGTCGGCGTGATACAGCAGGATGAAACCTTTTCTGTAAAAATCAATAATTATGACGAGTATTCGCAGGCCTATCAGAGTGTCATGGGAAGCATTTTCATTCCCGCTGCGACCTGGCCGATCATCTATTCCTTTGATCAGCCCGAAAACCTGGTGATCAAGGCGGACAGCACAGACAATATGTCAAAAGCCGGGAACGATGTGGCAAAGCTGCTGAATTCTTTTATTTCGAAGAAGGGAAGGTTTCAGTACAAGGCAAACGATATCATGGAGAAGGTCAGAAGCTCCCAGCAGCTCGCGGAGAGCACGAATGCCCTTCTGATTGGAATAGCGGCGATTTCCCTTCTCGTAGGAGGAATCGGTGTGATGAATATCATGCTGGTTTCGGTTATCGAGAGAACCAAGGAAATCGGATTGAAGAAGGCTATCGGGGCGAAAAAACGTACCATTCTCGGCCAGTTTCTGACAGAGGCGGCCGTGCTTACGACGCTTGGGGGGATTATCGGAGTAGCCGTCGGTATAGCTGCGTCCAAGGTGATTTCCAATGTAGTCGGTACCCCGTCCGCGATTTCCGTTCCCTGGATTGTGATTTCTGTAGGTTTTTCCGCGATGATCGGACTTGTTTTCGGTTCCATTCCTTCGGTGCAGGCGGCCAACCTGAATCCGATAGATGCCTTGCGCAGTGAATAAGAAAATGGGGGCAGTCTGCATACTTTGTTTTGCGACAGTTTCTGATCGATTTTAATAGAGAAGGGGTTGAGAAGTATTCATGGATCACTTAATGCAAAGGATGGAGAAGGAGCTGGCCAGAGCGTTTGAAGCTTCCGGATATGACTCAGGACTGGCCAGGGTCAGTCTTTCGAATCGTCCGGATCTTTGTGAGTTCCAGTGCAACGGAGCGATGGCGGGTGCAAAAGCATACCGTAAAAAGCCTTTGGATATTGCCCGGGATGTCGTCTGTGAGCTTACACAAAGCCATGTGGTATGTCAGGCAGAGGCAGTGCCTCCCGGTTTTCTGAATTTCAATATCGCTCCTGAAGCCCTTTGCGAGTATCTGTCAGAGATGGAAGAGGACGATGCGCTGCTCGTGCGCAAGGAATCCGAGCCAAAAACGATCATTATCGATTATGGCGGCCCGAATGTGGCGAAGCCTCTCCATGTCGGGCATCTGCGGTCGGCGATCATCGGAGAAAGCATCAAAAGAATCTGCAGATACATGGGGAATCACGTGATAGGTGACATCCACCTGGGAGACTGGGGCCTGCAGATGGGACTGATCATCACCGAGCTTTCCCGGCGCAAGCCGGAGCTTTGCTATTTTGACAGGAACTATGAGGGAGAATATCCCGTTGAAGCTCCCTTCACGATCGGAGAGCTGGAGGAGATCTATCCCTGTGCCAGCGCCCGGTCCAAGGAGGATGAGGAATATCGTCAGGAGGCTCTTGAAGCGACGAAAGAAATGCAGAAGGGGCGCAGAGGATATCTGGCTCTGTGGAAAGCTGTCCTGGAGATCTCTACCGAGGATCTGAAAAAGAATTATGAAAGGCTGGATGTCCACTTTGACCTCTGGAAGGGAGAATCGGACGTTCAGAAATATATTCCTGCCATGGTGCAGGATATGAAGGACAAAGGCATTGCGTTTGAAGACCAGGGAGCCCTGGTGGTGGATGTGAGGGAAGAGAACGACGCAAAAGAAGTACCTCCCTGTATTCTGCTCAAGTCGGATGGTGCTTCATTGTATACGACGACAGATCTTGCCACTATCCTTGAAAGGATGGAGCTTTATCATCCGGATGAGATTCTTTATATCGTCGACAAGCGTCAGGATCTGCATTTCGTTCAGGTGTTCCGCTGTGCGAGAAAGGCCGGGCTGGTAGATCAGGATACCCGGCTGACCTTCCTGGGCTTTGGAACAATGAACGGAAAAGACCTAAAGCCCTTCAAAACCCGTGATGGGGGCGTGATGCGCCTGGAAAACCTGATCGGGGAAATTAACGATGAGATGTTCCGCAAGATCGTGGAGAACCGTTCTGTGCGGGATAAGGATGCAGATGAGACGGCCCGGATTGTGGGACTGGCTGCTGTAAAATATGGGGATTTGTCCAATCAGGCTGCCAAGGATTATGTCTTTGATCCGGAGCGGTTTACCTCTTTTGAGGGGAATACGGGTCCTTATATTCTTTATACGATTGTCCGGATTAAATCTATCCTTGAGCGCTATATCAGTGAAGGAGGCCGTCCTGGAGAAGGCAGACTGCTTCCGCCTGCAAAGGAAAGCGAGAAAGAGCTGATGCTCCAGATTTCCGCATTTGCGGACGCCGTTGAAGGCGCTTATGAAGACAGAGCACCTCACAGAATATGCTCTTATATTTATGATGTATCCAATGCCTTCAACAGATTTTATCATGAAACGAAAATTCTCGGAGAAGAGGACAAGGACCGCAGGAATTCTTATATCCGGCTGATCATGCTGGCCAGGAGGGTTCTGGAAGAATCAATATATCTTCTCGGATTTTCCTGTCCTGACAGGATGTAATAAAAGAAAGGAGCCAGTTTATCTGAAATGAGTGATCAGGAGTATATGGGGAAGCAAAGCAGCGACAGGACAAAGGAACGCAGAAAGGCGGCTTCACCAAACAGGGAACGATCCACCAGAAGACATTCCTTCAACAGGGCGATTCGCATCGACTGGGATAAGGTGAGTTTTTCTCCGGAGGAATGGGAGCAGGATAATACGGGGGAAAACTAGGATTCCGAGAGGATTCTCGGCCTGGAGGCGTTATCCTTTGCTTCTGTTCAGGCCAGAGAGCTCAAAGCAGAGAACAGGAAACGGAAAAAAAGCCCAAGGCCGGTTCAGAGAAGCCGTTATAAAGCTCCTGTTGAGTTTATCGAAAATGAGCTCGACGGGGAGAATGAGTATGAGCGGGAACAGGAGCAGCCGCTGCATTTACTATATGATGATATGCCGGATACGGATGAACCAGACATATCCAGAATGCGTTTTGATATCGACGATTCTTTGTCAGAAGACGAAGAGGACCGGGAAGAGACTTCTGTGCCAGGAAAACAGCCGGAGAAGAAATCTTCAGCTGACCCGGCAAAGCTGTCAAAGACAGCGGAAGCAGATGAGGAGACCGGGACGGTTCAGCATGCTGCATTGCCGGAGAACAATGAAGAAAGTATTCCGGTGGAAGAAAAGTCTTCAAAGGATATTTCCGGGAATGCTTCCGCTGATCCCGTTGAGACTGTGAAAGAAGAAATCATACCGGAAGCCGCTGATCACACCAGAGAAAACATCAGCGATTCTTCTTCCGTCCGACCAGAAGAGGGAGAGTCTGTGGTAAATCCGGAGGATTCTGCCGAAACCGACAGGCAGACGGATACAGACGAGGCTCATAAGACGGAGCAGACTGGCGCTGAAGCAGACGACCTGAAGGCTGATCCGGAAGCGGAGGAACAAGCTTCAGTACCGGAAGAAGCTGCAGCCAAGGCAAAGGAAGAAACTGTAAAAGAAGCCGGAGAACAGGAAGAGACACAGGAAGCCGCCGGAGCTCAGGAAGAAAAGAAGATAACGGATCAGGGTGACGCAGCAGAAGAAAAAACCGATCAGGCAAAAGAAAATCAGCCGCGTCAGATCGTCCGTTCCGTAAAAAAGGCTGGTCCGCAGCGCAGAAAATCTGCCCGCCCGCAGCGGATTTCTTATGTCAACCTGGCGGCAAAGGAAGCGTATTCTGCTCCGGAAACGGAAACAGAGGATCTGGCGGGCGCTGAAGCTTCTGATCTGTCCAAAAGGAAAACCAGACTGTTCCGTATTGCGGCCGGGATGGTCGCAACCATCCTTGTGGCGGCATATGCCGGCATCAGCTATTATTATGTCGATCATTTCTTTAATGGTACGAGCATTAACGGGATCAACTGTTCCGGAAAAACTGCATATGAGACGGAGCAGCTTTTTGCCGACGAACTGAAGGATTATTCCATCAAGGTCACTTCGCGCAACAACGAAGACCAGGAGATTAAGGGCAGTGATATCGGTTACAGGTATTTTTCCGATGGCGAGATTCTGGCTCTTCTCAAGAAGCAGAAGCCCTATGCCTGGATCACCGGCCTGTTCATGGGCAGGAAATATACGATGACAGAGAATTCCACCTTTGACAAGACACTGCTCCAGACCCAGCTGCGGGAACTGAACTGCGCCAGGGAGGAAAATCAGGTGGAGCCTCAGGATGCTTATGTGACGATGGTGAACAATGAGTTCTCCATTGTTCCTGAGACCGAGGGAAGCGAGTTGATCGTCAAAGAGGCCTACAAGGTTCTCGACAATGCCGTTGCATCCGGTCAGCCGTCCGTGGATTTTACGTCTGAGGATTCTGTCTATGCAGAGGCAGAAATCAAGCAGGACAGTTCCGCTCTCCTGTCCATGCTGGATGCGTACAACAATTATGCGCGTGCGAATATCACGTACAAATTCGGCAAGGAGACCGTAAAGCTTGACGGGGATACGATCAAGACCTGGCTTGAGTTTGACGATAAGGGACAGCTTCTGACCAACTCCGATATGTTTATTTCCAATATTCAAAGCTATGTGGAGGATCTGGCCGCGAAATATGATACAGTGGGAACCATGAGAGATTTTACAGCCTCAGACGGACGCAGTGTCAGTGTCTACAGCTATGCCTATGGCTGGATGATCGATGAAGAGGCGGAGAGCGCTCTGCTTCAGGAGGAGGTCATGAGCGGAGCCACTGTCACCAGAGAGCCGGTCTGGGCAATGACCGCAAATGCCTATGGCGCCAATGATATTGGAGATACTTATATCGAGGTGGATCTGAGTGACCAGCATATGTATTACTACCAGAACGGAAGTGTGATTTTTGATTCGGATTTTGTCAGCGGAGATCTTACCATAGACGGACGAGCGACACCGGAAGGGATTTATACTCTTTATGGCAAGCAGAGTCCTGCCGTTCTGCGCGGAGCAATTCAGGAGAGTACAGGCCTTCCGGAATACGAGACGGAGGTTTCGTTCTGGATGCCATTTAACGGAGGAATCGGTTTCCATGACGCGGACTGGCAGCCTTATTTCGGCGGTGACCGTTTCCTCGGCGGCGGCTCCCATGGATGCATCAATCTTCCATATTATGCGGCGGCTACTCTGTATGATATTATCCAGTATGATGTTCCTATTGTCTGTTTTTATTGAGAATAAGGCAAACCTGTTGAGGATATGAGAAATGCTTGATACGAGCTTTGGAGTGATTTTGACCGTTGCCGCATTTGTGCTTGGGATTCTTCTTCTGACAGGTCATGGGGATTTCCTTCTGTCCGGAACCGGGAGCGAAGAGCGCAGGAAAATCTATGATATGGATAAGCTGTCGAAAGCAAGCGGAATTGCGATGATCTTTTTTGGAATCGCCACGGGGATTGACTGTTTTACCGTTACCCCGGCGGCCAAGATAATCTATACCTTGTCTATCATTGTCATTTTCGCTTTGATGGTTTTCTACATTCAGAAGAAATGTAAAAAATCAAAGTGAAAAGCTGACCGCATCATTTTCGGATGTTTTACGTCAGAGCTGCATGTACAGTTATCAATGAATGAGAGTGTAACAGATGGAAGACCCGGAGGTCGATCAGGACTTCCGGGTCTTTTCATGTCGTTTTGAGGATCTGCCCACATAGTACACGAATGATCATAAGGCAGCATGCAGCAGATCTGCAGGCTCTTTTATCCTCATTTGTGCTTCGGGGACAGAGCCGAAGCCATAGGAGGCAAAAATGAAAGGAACGCCTGCCTGCAGACAGGACCGGTAATCCCCCATGGTATCTCCGACATAGCAAGGGGAAAGGAGATGGTGCTTTTCAACGATCCTTGAGAGATTTCCTGCTTTGTCCAGACCGGTATCGCCTGGACAAAGATGATCGGCAAACAGATGCCCCAGACCGGTGGATTCAAGAAATACTTCGATATATCCCGCCTGACAGTTGCTGACAATATAAAGAGGAATCCTTTCAGAGAGCTTTTCCAGAGTCCGGACCATACCCTTGTACAGCGGAGCGGGAGTTTTCAGCAGGGCGGCATGCTCTGCCTGGCAGCATCCATCGATCAGACGAAGCTGTTCCTCTTGCGGCATGGAAGGGAAAATCTGCCTCGCAATGTCCGGAAGAAGCTGGCCGAATAAGCTTTTCAGGCGCGCGGAGGTCAGACTCAGGGAGATTCCTTCGCCGGCAAGGTACTGGTTCCATGCGCTGGCGACAATCTCCGTAGAATCCCAGAGAGTACCGTCTACATCAAAAATCATACTATCCATTGGTTTGCCTCCTGAATGAAGTCGAAACGATGCTTATCACCTTGGACAATTGTAACCGGGAGAGCACAAAAACGCAAGCGTTTGCCGCAGATCGTTA
>CACZQU010000548.1 GCA_902783305.1 uncultured Lachnospiraceae bacterium
GACAAAGGGATATGGTCCTTTTGGAAAGCAATATTATGTGAAACTGACAGATTCGTGGAGAACATTAATCAAGTACCACTTACAATTGATGAGTGGAAACGACAAAGAGAAATCTGCCTTAACCAAGAGAAGAAAAAAAAATATAGTTTTGAACTTGGATTTGCAACCTTCTATATGAATAGAACAAATCGTTCGGGAATTATAAAGGGGGGAATTATTGGAGGGTTAGATCAAACGGGAAATTGGAAAATGGATGCCCGATTTAACCGAGAGGATTTATCAAAACGCATCATTAATATTGCGGCCCGAAAGAATGATATAACGATATACAATAAAGAGATTTGTAGCTTCATTCAGAATTATATTCATAAATATGAAAATAATGCGTTAATTTATTTTGATCCTCCATATTTTGTAAAAGGAAAACAGCTATATATGAATTCCTTTGAGTTGGAAGATCACGAACGTATTGAGGCAGTAATACGCAACTGTGTTAATGGGGATTGGATCATCACTTATGATGATGTACCAGAGATAGCACATATTTATGATGGATATTCGATTAGGAAATTTGATTCAAATTACAGTGTGGCTAAAAAAAGACGAGCGTGTGAGTTAATGATATTCAAAAATGGCATCAAAATTCCAGACAACACGATATTGGAACAGAAGAAAATTAAGATTAGCTTCAGGTAATGGATGCTTGATAATTGGATGAGGGAGAAGAATTTGATATGACCATTGAAACAATCATAAGTCAAATTGAACTTGGAAATTATGCACTACCGGAGTTTCAAAGAGGTTATGTTTGGAACCGCGACCAAGTTCGAAAGCTCATGAATTCTCTTTACAGAGGATATCCAATCGGTGGACTGTTAACCTGGGTCACCCCTGTAGATACCAGTATCATGCGCAATGGAAGTACTGGACAGGCATATGGAAATGTTGATTTGATTCTTGATGGTCAACAGCGAATGACTACTTTGTACGGGATTATCAAGGGTCATGCTCCTACCTTCTTTGAAGGCAACGCAAGTGTATTTACTGGCCTATATTTTAATCTTGAAGAAGAAGTATTTGAATTCTACCTTCCAATGAAAATGCAGGATGATCCTTCCTGGATAAGCGTTACAAAACTGATGAAGGCCGGGGCTGGAACATTTGTGACAGAAGCTGTCGACAAAGATACTCAGCTTTTCTATCTTCAGAACATGGAAAAAATCAACAAACTTGACAATATCAAAAAAACGGATCTTCATGTCCAACGTGTCGTTGGCGAGGATAAGACAATAGATGTGGTTGTTGAGATCTTTAACAATGTCAATAGTGGTGGAACTAAGCTTAGCAAGGGTGATCTGGCATTAGCTAAGATATGTGCCCAGTGGACAGAAGCCCGGACTGAGATGCGCAACATCTTGGCGAAGTATGCAAAAGCAGGATATATATTCAAACTGGATTGGCTGCTCCGCTGTATAACTGTGTATTCAACAAGAAAAGCATATTATTCTGAACTTTCAAATGTTCCTATCGCCGATTTCAAAATAGCATTGAAGGAAACGGATAAGCTGATAGCGCTGATACTAAATCAGATTGCATCCCGGCTTGGGCTTGATCATGATCAGGTCTTAGGCAGTAAGTTTTCCATTCCCGTCATGATTGATTATGTCCATTATCGTGGAAGTAAGAATATGGACACAAAGGAATGGGATAAGTTGCTTTACTGGTATATTCACACTTTCCTTTGGGGTCGGTATTCCGGTTCAACCGAGAGCGCTATTGCGCAGGATTTGAATATTCTCGCCGCAGGTAATGGTATTGAAGGACTGATCAATCAGCTAAAACAAAATCGAGGGACACTTACAC
This sequence comes from uncultured Lachnospiraceae bacterium, assembly GCA_902783305.1. Taxonomy (GTDB): domain Bacteria; phylum Bacillota; class Clostridia; order Lachnospirales; family Lachnospiraceae; genus Blautia_A. Next base: position 1,864 of record CACZQU010000548.1, read on the forward strand.
TTACGGACAGGGATTTTTGGGGATGGAGTGCTGGTTCAAGGTTTTATCCTTTGCTTTATATGATGACGCGAGTAAATCATGCCAGAGATTGGGGGAATGGTTTGGAATTAAGGGCTTCGCTTCTTGGCGTCATGTCAAAGTTGGATGTTCATCATATTTTTCCAAAGGCTCTCCTTTATGCAAATGGCTATTCCCGCTCTGAAGTTAATGCGCTTGCCAATTATACGTTTCTGACGAAAGCTACTAATTTAGACATAAGTGCAAGAGCACCCAAGGATTATTTCCCGGATTATATGGAAAAGAATCCTGGAACGATGGAAACGCACTGGATACCAATGGATCCAGGGCTAAGAGAAGTCAATCGGTATCTTGAATTCCTTGCTGAGAGACGGAAACTCCTAGCCCAATCTGCCAACAGCTTTCTTGATGAATTATACAAAGGAGATATGGCAGAGGAAGCCATCCAGGATTATGCCGGCCGTTCCATTGAAAACATAAATACCATTGCGGATGAGAAAACAGAAGAAGATATCATCATGGAAATTTCACTATGGATGGATGAACAGGGGCTTAATTCTGGTGAAATGTATTACGATCTTTCAGATGAAACTGGAAAACAGTTGGCGACCATAGATTTAGCCTGGCCGGAAGGAATTCAAAGTGGATTGTCTGAACCCGTTGCACTCTTACTTGGTGAGCCGGTAGAAGTGCATCAGGTTGTTAATGGTGCTGGCTATCGTTATTTCACAGACGTGGAGACTTTTAAGCAGTATATTGAAACATTTCTAAAATGACACGCATTATACCTCGACAGCAAACAGGGAAGAATCTGAGTGTGAGGGGAGACATTGATATCATGGTTATGGGGAGATCAGGGCTAAAAACCTTCTATATCATGCAGATCCTACTGGAGCGTACAGATGAAGGTCATAGCTTAAACGCTACACAGATCGGAAATATACTGAAGCAGGAATATGGTGTCAGCATGGACCGCCATACCATGTACACGGAGATCGAGAATCTTTCCGACGTTGGCCTGGACATCATTAAGCTGGAAGGTAAGACCAACGGATACTATGTTGCCTCCCGTCAGTTTGAACTTCCGGAACTGAAACTCCTTGTGGATGCAGTACAGTCTTCCCGGTTCATTACAAAGAAAAAGTCAGAAGGACTGATTAAGAAACTGGAGACCCTGTGCAGCAAGGAAGAAGCGAAACAGCTCTCAAACCAGGTGGTTGTTTACAATCGTCCGAAGACGGAAAATGAGACCATATACTATAATGTCGATATGCTCCATTCTGCAATCTACCATAACCGGCAGATTACGTTCCAATATGTAGAATGGACAGTGAAAAAGAAGCAGGAGTTCCGACATGACGGGGCCTTCTACATTGTTTCCCCACTTCACCTGATCTGGGATGACGAAAACTATTATCTCGTCGCTTTTGATGAAAATGAAAAAAAGACA
>CACZQU010000549.1 GCA_902783305.1 uncultured Lachnospiraceae bacterium
AAGGCGTTGTTGCTCCAGATCCCGCTGGCATAATCCATGACATAGTATAAACCGCCCAGACCGGCGATCATGCTGCCGATGCAGGTGGCCACATATTTGTAGCGGGGGACATTAATCCCTGCGGCGTCGGCCGTTGCCGGACTCTCTCCCACAGCCCGCAGGTGAAGGCCGACCCTGGTATGCCGCAGAACAAACGCGGCTGTCAGAGACAGCGCAACGGCGAGGTAAGCGAGGAAGCCATAGGATAAAAAGAGCTTCCCAAACCAGCCGGTGCTCTGCGCCCAGGGCAGGGTTGCGCGGAATGCTCCGCTGGTCGCGGACAGCGCAAGATACGGCATGCTGTTTCCGGACAGCTTGATCAGCGATCCGCCGAAGAAATTGCCAAAGCCGACACCAAAGGTGGTCAGGGCAAGTCCTGTCACATTCTGATTGGCACGAAGGGTCACCGTCAGGAAGCTATACAAAAGACCCATGAGAAACGATCCGGCCAGGGAACAGGCAAGGGAAATCAGGACGGCCGCCGCCGGTACGAATGCTTCCGGAGAGGGAAGGGAAGCTTCATAAAGAAAGCCTCCGATCACACCGCTGATCGCGCCGACATACATGATTCCCGGTATACCGAGGTTCAGATTTCCCGATTTTTCTGTCAGGGTCTCTCCGGTGCTGCCAAGCATCAGAGGAATCCCCTGGATGACTGCTCTGGGAAAAAAAGAAAAAAAGTCAAACATGAGCCGTCCCCTCCTTTTTCGTCTGGTGGCGGAAGCTGATCCTGTAATTGATGAAGAATTCGCTTCCGATGATGAAAAACAGGATGATCCCTGTCAGGATATCCGAGAAGGACTGATTCAGCCCAAAGCTGGTGGAGATTTCTCCTGCTCCTTTTTCCAGAAAGACCAGAAGGAAGGAGGTCGAAATCATCCAGACCGGATTGAATTTTGCCAGCCAGGCTACCATTACCGCTGTAAAGCCCCGGCCGCCGGTGATGGTGGTGGTCAGCGTGTGATCCGTGCCGCCGACGAGCAGCATCCCGGTAATTCCGCACAGAGCCCCCGAAAGCACCATGGTCCGGATAATGACCCGGTCCACCCGGATCCCGATATACCGGGCGGTATTTTCGCTTCCGCCTACGACGGCGATCTCATATCCCTGCTTGGAATATTTCAGGTAGATGTACATCACGACCGTCAGCGTCGCTACGATCAGGATATTGAGAAGATATTTCTGTCCGGCCACAGCCGGGAACCAGCCGATCATGGTACTCTGGTTGATGATGCCGATCTTTCCCGCTCCCTTGGGGACTTCCCAGACGATAATGAAATAGGATACCAGCTGAATGGCGACATAGTTCATCATCAGGGTAAACAACGTCTCATTGGTGTTCCACTTCGCTTTGAAGATTGCCGGAATCAGACCCCATATTGCCCCGGCCAGTATACTGGTGACCACCATGCAGGTAATCACTGCCCAGTTCGGGAATAATTCTCTCAGACAGATCATGCAGGCTGTGGAAGCAAGGCCCCCGGCCAGCATCTGTCCCTCACCGCCCAGGTTCCAGAAGCGCATCCGGAAGGCCGGTATCACAGCCAGGGAAACGCTCAGAAGCATGGCGAGATTCTGCAGGAGAACCCAGGTTCTCCGGGAGGAGCTGAAGGAAGCCTGGAAAATGGTGACATATACATCCACCGGGTTGAGCCGGGTCACCAGGGTTGTCACCAGGGCGCAGAAAACCAGAGCCAGAAAAAGGGCGCATCCCCGGATCGCCCAGGATTTGTACCAGGGCAGGGCTCCTTTTCCGGAAATATGAACCAAAGGCTCTTTTCTTTTCGCGTCATTCATCGGCCGCACCTCCAATCCGGGTCATCATCGCTCCTACTTTTCTCTTGTCCGCGCCTCTGCCGGGAATGATCCCGCTGACCTTTCCTCCGCACAGGATCAGAATCCTGTCCGCCAGCTCCAGGAGCACGTCCAGATCTTCACCCACATAAATCACGGCAACCCCTTTTTTTTTTTTTTTTTTGAGCAGGTTGTAAATCAGATAGGAAGAATTGATATCCAGTCCCCGGACAGGATAGGCAGCCATGAGGACATTGGGGGTGAAGGAGATTTCCCTGCCAAGTAAGACCTTCTGTACATTTCCGCCGGAAAGACGGCGTACCGGGGTATTGATCCCGGGAGTGGAGATCTCCAGCTCCGCAATAATCGATTCTCCCAGATTTCTCGGTGTCTTCCTGTCCAGAAGGGCACTGGCTCCGCTGCGGTAGCTGCGCAGCATCATATTGTCGGAAATGCCCATATTTGCCACGAGACCCATGCCCAGGCGGTCTTCCGGCACAAAGGAAAACCGAACCCCCATCTCCTGGATCTCTTGAGGATTCCTGAACCGGAGATTCAGAATTTCATTTTCCCTGAACAGCACTTCTCCGGCTTCAATCCTCCTGCGGATTTCCGCCTTGCTCATCCCCTCAAAGGAGACCGGATTGCCGTCCTTGTCATGAAGCACGCCTTCCTTTGCCATCCGGAGAATGTTTTTCATCTCCCCGCGGGACCAGGAAACCGGCATGTCCTTCCGGGGATTATGAAAGAGAATCTCTCCGCTCTCGATTGGCTGCAGGCCGGCGATGGACTCCAGAAGCTCCTTCTGTCCGGAACCGGCAATACCGGCAATCCCGAGAATTTCACCGGAATTCGCCGTGAAGGAAACGTCATCCAGCTTCAGCACTCCCTCGTGGTTCCGGACGGTCAGGTTCCGGATCTCCAGCCTGGTCTCTGGATTGACCGGATCAGGCCGCTCAATATTCAGCGATACGGCATGTCCGACCATCTGGTTGGTCATCTCCTGGGCATCAGACTCTTTTGTGATCAGCTCCCCGACGAAACGTCCGCCGCGCAGAATCGCCACACGATCCGAAATCGCTTTCACTTCATGCATTTTGTGGGTGATGATCACAATCGTCTTCCCGTCCCTGCGCATGTTGTTCAGTACGGCAAAGAGCTTGTCGGTCTCCTGCGGCGTGAGAACTGCGGTAGGCTCATCCAGGATCAGGATGTCCGCGCCGCGGTAGAGAACCTTTACGATTTCCACAGTCTGCTTCTGGGAAACCGACATGTTATAGATTTTCTGATCCGGATCCACCTCGAAACCATACGCTTCGCAGATTTCCCGTATTTTCCGGGAGGCGGTTTTCAGATCCAGCCTTCCTCCCAGTCCAAGCACTATGTTTTCCGCTGCCGTCAGGACATCGATCAGCTTAAAATGCTGATGGATCATCCCGATCCCGAGGTCGAAAGCATCCTTTGGGGATGCAATGACGCATGGCTTTCCATTGACAAGGATCTCCCCCTCATCCGGGAAGTAGATGCCGGAAAGCATATTCATCAATGTCGTCTTACCGCTTCCGTTCTCCCCAAGCAAGGCCAGGATTTCTCCCCTGCGGATATCCAGTGACACATCGTCATTGGCGATAATTCCCTTGCTTCCAAACCGCTTGGTAATATGACGCATCTGTACAGCGATTGTCTCGTTCAAGCGTCTTTCTTCCTTTCTTGTACGATACCGGCCAAAAGCCGGAGATAAAGAACCCGGGGATGAAGAAAGGATTCCAGCTGCATCGAACCGGAATCCTTTCCCTAATACATCGTCCGTCGCAGTGCTGCTGCGTGTAGCACACGCACCACTCCTCAGGGGACGTTTTCTTAAAATGGTCAATCGGTACTGTTCAGCCCCTCACCTCTCCTCGTTCGAAATCCGCGCCTTCGGCGCTTCCCCGCCCCGCTTCGCGTGGCCTGATTTCTCATGAGGGGAGGTGACAGCTTTCAGCTGTCCATAAAATCGTATGATTCTGCCCTTACATGCAGGCATGGCGTTCAGATTCGTACGATTTTCCGGAGGGGATGAATAGTAACGATCAATCAGAATGCCGTGTCAAGCAGGTTGATGCCGTCGATCTGAAGGTCAAAATACGGAGCAGAGCGATACTCGGATTCATGGAAATATCCGTCCGAGACCACCTCGGTGTCTCCCTCGTACGCTTCATCGGTGTCCACATCAGCCATGTAGCTCTCCAGGGTCTTGCCTTCAACGGTAAAGGCAGAGGTATCAAAAACATGGATCTCGCCGGACTCAAGCTTCGCCCTGGCTTCCTCGATCGCTTCCGCGGTCCCGGGAGCAGCGGCCTGCTCATTCAGATCAGTCGTCATGACAGAGCCGGTCTCGATATTTCCGGTCCAGTCCACGTCGATCTCTTCCCCGTTCGCCACACAGTTGATCATATACTCAAAGTAAGGCGCCCAGTTGATGCGGGAAGCGATGATATATGTGTTCGGGCAGGCGTCCTGCGCGGAGCCGTTGTAGAAAACAAAGGGGATGGAAGCCTTCTCGCACTCGGAGGGAGCGCCCATGGAATCCGCATGCTCGGAAATCACGACGCAGTCTCCGTCGATCAGCTTCACCGCGCCCTCCTGCTCCAGGGCGGGATCATACCAGGAACCGGTAAAGGTGACGTCCATCGTCGCGCTCGGGCAGACGGAACGGGCGCCAAGGAAGAAAGAGGTATATCCGGAAATCACCTCTGCATAGGTAAACGCACCGATGTATCCAAGCTTTGCCTGGTCCTCAGTGATCTTCCCTTCCTCGATCAGCTGGTTAAGCTTCATTCCGGCAGCGATACCGCCAAGATAGCGTCCCTCGTAGATAGAGACAAACGCATTGTGGTAGTTGGAAAGTCCTTCTGTATGAGCCTTTGTTCCGGTAGCGTGGCAGAACTGTACCTCCGGATACTCCTTTGCCGCCTCGATCATATAATCCTCATGACCAAAGCTGTCCGCAAAGACAATGTCGCATCCGTCGTCAGCCAGATCCGCTGCAGCTTCATAGCAGGCTTCGGACTCATCGACACCAGTCTTCAGCACATACTCTACTCCCAGGTTCTCGCAGGCTTCTTTCGCCCCGTTGATGAAGTTGAGGTCATAGGTGGAATTCTCGTCATGGAGAAAAATGAAACCGACCTTAACGTCCTGGGCTTCAGCCATGGCAGGAACCGCGCACAGACACAAAGCGGCAGCAGCGGCGGCTACAACAAATTTTTTCATATGGGATCCTCCTTGATAAAAAGACCATGAAAAACGGATTTATTTCAGGATACTTTACTAGCTTACCGGATAAAAGCGAAAAATTCAAGACGAATTTCTTCTCAATCGGCTCAGATTTCCAGGGCAATTTTCATCATATTGTTGAAAGAAAGCTGTCTGTCCTCGGCGCTGAGTGCTTCATCCCTGTACAGGTGATCCGAAATGGTCAGGATGCACAAAGCCTCCTTGCCGGCCCTTGCGGCATTGCAGTACAGAGCGGCCGCTTCCATCTCCGTGCAGAGCACGCCCATCTTTCTCCAGACATCAGAGACATTCGGCGTGTCATTGTAGAAAATGTCCGAGGAAAGAATATTGCCCACATGAACCGGGATTCCCAGCTCACCTGCCGCTTCCACCGCCCGGGAGAGAAGGTTGTAGCTGGCAATCGGGGCAAAGGTACCGGGAAGCTGGTACTGATGCGCATAGTTGGAATTGGTGCAGGCGCCCATGCCGATGACGACATCCATCAGGTTGACATCATCCTGCATCGCACCTGCGGAGCCGATGCGGATGATCTGGTCTACATCATAAAAGTGATACAGCTCATGGGAATAGATTCCGATCGAGGGCATTCCCATACCGCCGCCCATGACGGAAACTTCCTTTCCTTTGTATTTCCCCGTAAATCCGAACATGTTGCGGACCGTGTTGAAGCAGACGGGGTCTTCCAGATAGGTTTCCGCGATGTATTTCGCGCGTAAGGGATCGCCGGGCATCAGAACTTTTTTCGCGATATCTCCAGGTTTTGCTCCATTGTGCGGGGTTGGTGCCATACTCATCTTCTTGTCCTCCTTTTTTCCTACTTGGTTATCGTGCAAAATGACTCCTGCGGATTGTTCCGTAAAGCCACGCGCGGGCGAATGGTTAACCATGTATAGTAACGCGCGCGCCCCGGATCCCGGAGTCATCAATGTATGGTTGCAGTGCAAAATGACTCCAACGGATTGTTCCGCGCTTCGCGCTCCCACAATCCTGCCCCTATATTCGTATTCCATGGGGCC
>CACZQU010000550.1 GCA_902783305.1 uncultured Lachnospiraceae bacterium
GCGGGAATCACCGGATATGCCCAGGTATGGTGTGCACCTGATGCGCCGCTTCCGGACCGGCTGAGAATGGATCAGGTTTATTGCAGTCAGATGTCGGTCTACAATGACCTGCGGATCCTGTTTTATTCTATCAAACGCTGGCTGGAACTGATCCGGAGAGGGGAAGCTGTGTAAAGAGCCGCTCTATGAGAGGAGCAGACGAGTGCGGTGCAGCCGAAAAAACAGAAATAAGGATGAAACAATGAGGAGATGGGACAGATTATATCATCTGGCGGTTTGCCTTTTGTCAGCAGCCCTGGCGGTTATTATATGGTACGATGTCTCTCATCAGAGCAGGGAGCTCGTCATCTGGCAGGCGGAATCAGCCGCCGTCTCAAAGGAGGAGCTTGCTCTGCGGAGCAGAATGCGTTCAGTGTATAAGGAGTATTCTCTCCGGTTTAAGGAAGCGCTCCCCGGGATCGTCTTCTGGGGAGACAGCTATGTGAGTGGAAGCGGAAAGCGGGATCTGGCTTATCAGGTGAACCGGCAGCTGGAAAACCGGCTGCTGGAGGACATCAACTATTATCTCACCAGGGGAATCCGGAATTTCAACTTCCATTCCTTTCGCGTTGCCATGATCCGCCGCGGCTCAGCAGTGGAGGATTTTGATACGATTACTGCCAGAGCCGGGGTAGGAAAGATCGGGCTCGCGGAGGATATGGTTCTGCCGGAGAGAACAGATCCGGTTACCGTGATGCTGGTGAACGAGGCGGGCAGAAAGCTTGTCTTCGGCGCCCGGGCGGACCGGAGATACCGGATGGCCTGGATGGGAGACCTGGAGGGATATCTGTATGACATGACCGTGACTCCTGAGGGAATCATCAGCAAGCTGGCATTTGGAAGGAGAATCACCGGAGAGGCTGCTGAGACCTTTCCTGCAGGCACACAGGTAACTCTGGAGGATACCCTGCTGTATCAGGATACTCCGACAATTCTTTTTTTCGGAGAGATGGAGAACCTTGACAGTCCTGAAGAGATACGATGGTTTGTGCGCAGACAGAAGGAGATCATCGATGCGCGGAATGTAAAGGAAAATGAATACGTCGTGGCAGGAAATTGTGAAGACGGCTCCCTGCTGGACAAAGAGCTGCAGAAAACCTTTGGGGATCATTACCTGCGTGTATCTCTTCCGGAGATGGAAGACACTGCGCCGGAGGATTTCGAGAGGCTGGGCGCCGGAATCTATGAAAAGCTGGATGAAGCAGGGTGCTTTGACGAAGCGAAGGAAGTGGCGGCCAGATGCAGGGAGGAGATGGAGAAAAGCTATAGTTCGGGCTGACTTCTCTATATCAGACCATCTGCTTCACGCGCGGAGGCCGTAATACTTTTTTGGCATTCATTTGCTTTCCGACAGATCTGCCCCATACGTGGAAATAGTCAGATTTTGAACAGGAACATTCCTGAACAGCAGTGAAGGAGGAAAAGAAGCTTCCTTTACATTTGAAAGGTTTCATGATAAGATACCCGCATGATGAAAAGATTTATGATTGAAGTATTGAAATTATTCTCTTTTGTTCCTGCTATTGCGATGATGTTTATTATCTATCATTTTTCTTCGCAGCCTGGTGCGGTATCCGGCAATCTGAGCTATGAAATCAGTTATGATATCGTCGAGGTGAAAAACGAAGTGCTGGATACCGGTTATACGGTGCAGGAGCTTTCTGTCCAGGCACACAGGATCCATCATTACGTGAGAAAGGCGGCACATGTCCTGGAGTATCTGGTGCTGGCGATGACGGTGTCTTTCCCTCTCTATGTCTACGGGGTGAGGGGTATTCTGCTTTTTCTCCTTACCGGACTGATCTGTGTCGGATACGCCTGTACGGATGAGTACCATCAGGCAAACGTCATCGGACGCGGACCATCTCCACGGGATGTGGGAATTGACAGTATCGGGGTTTTTGCGGGAGCGCTTCTGGTACAGGTTTTCTGCTGGTCAGCCAGCCATGATCCTGCCTCTTCACGAAAACGGGCCAATATGGAAAGGAAAGAATTATGAGCCTTGCGGATCAGGTATTTATCGGAATGTGCCGGGACATCATCGAAAACGGCACGAGCACTTCCGGAGAGAAGGTGCGCCCCGTCTGGAAGGATGGGACAAGTGCATATACGATCAAACGGTTCGGAGTGGTAAACCGCTATGACCTGAGAGAGGAGTTTCCCGCGCTGACGCTGCGCCCTACAGCCCTGAAAAGCGCCATGGACGAGATTCTGTGGATCTGGCAGCGCAAATCCAACAATATCCATGACCTGAACAGTCATATCTGGGACAGCTGGGCGGATGAAAACGGTTCCATCGGAAAAGCCTACGGATATCAGATGCAGGTGAAGCACGAGTATAAGGAAGGGTGGATGGATCAGGTAGACAGAGTGCTTTATGATCTCCGGAACAATCCCTACAGCCGCAGGATCATGACAAA
>CACZQU010000551.1 GCA_902783305.1 uncultured Lachnospiraceae bacterium
ACAGCGTCATCCGTATGGGCAACATTGAACCGCTGAAGGATCCGGATACTCATGTCCTGATCAGAACCTATAAGGAAAAAGAACCTGACCGTCTGACGAAGATAAGCGCCAGGAAAAGTACGGATTCTCTTACAAAGGCAGGATACGAACTATTTGAGACGTTCAGGCGGCTCAGACTGACGATTGCCAGAGAGGAAGGCTTGCCGCCATATATTATCTTCAGTGATAAAACTCTGATCGATATGAGCGTCAAGGTTCCGACGGATAGAAGGACGATTCTGGATGTTTCCGGCGTGGGTGAGGCTAAATATGAGAAATACGGCCAGAGATTCATTGAGGCAGCAGCTGCTTTTATGAAGGAACACCCTGGTGCTGTTACAAGCATCAGGGACGAGGATAACAGTGATACCGTAAAACCACAATCTCAGAAAAAAGGGAAAATAAGAAAGGTTCCCTTTTACCTTCGTCAGGAAGATGCAGATAAGTTCGAGTATCATGATTTATATCTTGTGACGGAAATAAAAGATGCATTGAACCGGATCACGTCAGGAGAAAACGTAAAGCATATATTTGGAACAGATATCTTTAAGCTTCTTATGGAAAAAGGATATGTTGAGGAACGGCAGAAGGACAGACGGACCGTTCAGGTTCCAACCGAATCGGGGCTGTCTAAAGGAATTAAAGCTGTAGAAAAGATCAGCAATACAGGAAACACATACACAACTCTGATGTATCCTCCGGAAATTCAGAAGGAGATAGTGGAGCACTATACCGGGAACAGGGTACGGCAATGAACCTGGACTGCTGACTGAGGAAATCTATATGGTTGCTTTGGAAGAAAGAAATGGAAGAATAATAAAAGCTGTATTGGAAAAAGAAAAAAGGATGTGTCCAGGCGCTGTGGCATTGATTGGAATATATGGCTCATTCCTGACGGGCGATATTCAACCGTTGTCCGATCTGGATCTGTTGATTTTGATTAATGATGATCGCGGCTGGCAGTTAGGTACTGCTTTTATTCAGGAAGACCTGGGTATAGGGCATGACATTTATTGTACAAGCTGGGAAAGCCTTCGGCAGGATGCCTGCTATACTCATCCACATATTTCCAAGCTTATGGATTCAAGGGTTGTATATTGCGCTGACGAAAGCTACCGAACAGAGCTGGAAAAGCTGCGGGAGCATGTTCGGAACAAGATGGAGGAACCCTTCGGAGAGGAAGATTATCGGAAAGCGGCAAACGAATTGAAAGAGGCGCAATGCTGTTATGCAAAAGCGATGATCACAAATGACCTGGATATTGTCCGCAGACAGGCTGGAGGGGCAATCTGCTACGCAGAAAATGCTGTCGCCCTGTTGAATAAAACTTATTTTCGTAAGGGTGTCAGACGGCGCTATGAGGAACTGAATGAAATGGAGACAAAGCCGGAAAAGCTGTGTGAGATGATTGACGATATCCTTATAGCTGAAACAACGGCTTGCATTAAACAAAGACTTACACTGTTGATGGAAGAACTGGATATTTGTTTTCAGAGAGTAAACCAGTCGATTCAGATTGAGAAAAAACCTGTCAGCGCAGAATTTCTGTCCGGCACCTATGAAGAAATGTTTTCAAACTGGCATGGAAAGATGATTCTGGCCGCCGAAAGCGGCGACTGCCATCTGGCATTTATGAGTCTGGAGAGTCTTAACGAAATGCTTAATGACATCGCCGAAGAGATCGATATCAAAACCTGTAATGTTCTGTCAGCCTATGTACCAGGAAATCTGCAGAAAACGGCAGAGAATGTTGAGGTGATATTACAGAATTATCTGCAGGAATACAGGCGGGCCGGATTGAAGGAAGAACGATATGCAGATATAGAAGCCTTTATTGCGGCATATCTGGAATCCGAAAAAAAAATCCCTCCGCAGACAAGCTGCAGCGGCTGAAATGTCGTCAGCACGGAGGGTCTCCCATTTACTACGATAATCTGTTGCATTTCAGCCGTCTGGAAATATATCTTTAATTCATTTATTCCTCCTGCCCGATCTATTCAGGACGCAATTGTGTACCGGGAATGCTGCCTGCCGGAACCGGCGCAGTCAGAACGCATGACAGGAAAAGCTCTGCTGCATACTGTAAAGCAAGGTCATCGGCAAAAAAAAGCGGGGTATGGAGTTCATGAACCTCGCTCCCGGGAAGCCTGCTTCCCACCCAGAAATAGAAAGAAGGCACATATTTCCTGTACAAGGCAAAGTCCTCGCTGGCCAGGGAGGGAGGAGCAGTGGTCACTTCACAGCCTGCAGCACTGGCAGCAAGTCTGGCCCGGGAAAGCATTTCGGGAGAATTCCATACGGCGGGGATTCGTTCCCGCCAGATAATTTCCGAGCTGCATTCATACGCCAGCGCTGTATTCTCCACAATAGCTTCCACTCTTTCGATTGCGCGGTCCAGCACGGTCTCCGATAGAGACCGGACGGTAGCCTTCATCAGAACCTGATCCACTACCAGGTTTACCGGACTGCCGCCTTCGATCCGGTTGACCGACAAAATCGCGGCGTCAAGCGGATTGACGTTTCTGCTGACCACGGTCTGCAGGGACTGAATGACCGCAGCGGCGCAGACTACTGGGTCGATGTTCAGATGGGGCATAGAGCCATGCCCGCCGGCTCCATGGATGATAATGTCGAAATTCCTTTTGGCGGACATCAGCGCCCCTTCCTGGCAGACGGTTTTTCCGGTATCTACTGAGGGCCAGTTGTGCAGTCCGTAACAGACCTGAGGATGGATGATATCGAATAATCCCGCATCGATCAGGCTCCGGGCACCGGTGGTTCCCTCCTCCGCAGGCTGGAACACCAGATCCACTGCCGTGTCAAGTCTTCCGCTTTTCCATAACCGGCTCAGTGCCAGAGCAGCACCGCATAAGGCTGCTGTGTGAAGGTCATGGCCGCAGGCATGCATGATGCCGGGTACGCGTGATTTCCAGGGAATCTCCACCTGTTCCGTCTGGGGCAGGGCATCAATGTCCGCACGGAGCATGATTTCATGAAAGGGCGTAGCTTTTCCGGTTTTGTCTTTTGCCATGTTTTGTACTGCTGCCGTTGCCCGATCCTTATCTTCTGGTGTCCCGTTTATCTCCGTCTCAACGGTTCCGATTCTTGCCACTACACCGGTTGCGGCAGGCAGGCTGAGAATTTCGAAGCCGGGAAGTCCTTCTAAAAAAGACCTGATTTTCTGAGAGGTATTGTACTCTTTTCCGGACAGCTCAGGATACATATGGAGATCATGACGTAAGACCGCTGCTTTTTTCAATTCTTCTTCTGTCAGGTGTTTCATGTTTTTCTTTTCCATTCGTATGAATTCTATTCTTCTGTTCTTCCCATAATAAGCCGACATTGGTCATCAGGGGACAGGGC
>CACZQU010000552.1 GCA_902783305.1 uncultured Lachnospiraceae bacterium
GCGAGCAAGCTCGCAGTGGAGCATGGCTTTTTGCACTGGAGTCATAGATAATAAAAGCAGAATTCTCTGCCTGCCAATCCCCGGTCAGCCTATAGAAGCGTCCCCTGACTGGCCCTCAGCATATCGATCAGGGCCCGGATCCGGTCCTGCTCCATCTTCATGCTGACCTGATTGACGACCATCCGGGCGGACAGCGGGCAGACCTCCTCCAGGACTCCCAGTCCGTTTTCTCTGAGCGTACTTCCGGTCTCCACAATGTCCACGATCACCTCTGACAGCCCCACGATCGGTGCCAGCTCAATGGAACCGTTCAGCTTGATGATATCCACGGTCTGATGGCGTTTATTGAAGAAATAGTCCTTCGCGATATTGGGATATTTTGTCGCGACACGGATCAGCTGATTGCTGGCCAGATACTGCCTTGCGCTCTCCGGCCCGCATACGCACATACGGCATCTGCCAAAGCCCAGATCCATGACTTCGTAAAGCCTGCGGCCCTCCTCCAGGATGATATCCTTCCCTGTGACTCCGATATCCGCAGCGCCGTACTCCACATAAGTGGGCACATCCGGTCCCTTGGCAAGGAAAAAACGGAGTTTTTTCTCTTCATTGATAAAGATCAGCTTCCGGGACTGTTTGTCTCTCATCTCTTCGCAGGTGATGCCGATCCGTTCAAACATCTTCATCGTCTCGTCCGCCAGGCGCCCTTTCGTGAGGGCGAATGTCAGATAACTCATACCCGTCCCTCCTCTTCCTCCGGCACCATAAGCTCACATTTCCCGGCCTGCCTGAGCGACGCGGCTTCCCGGATCGCTGCCTCCGCATTATCCTTTCTGTATCGGACCGTCACCTTTTCCTCCTCCGGTTCGTCGAGGTATCCTTCCTGAACCAGAGCATTCTGCAGACTGTCCACCACGATGACAAATCCCACGGAGGGAGCAGGCTTGCCAAAATGACGCATCAGTTCATCATATCGCCCGCCCTTGAGCAGCGGCTCTCCTGACCCGTAGGTATAAGCCTGGAAAATGATTCCCGTATAATAATTATATTTACTGAGCATCCCAAAGTCAAAGGTGATATGATCCTCATATCCATAGACCTTCAGAAGCTCATAAATCTCCTCGAGCCTTCTGACCGCGGCAATGGCTCTCGGACTGTCCGTAAGGGAACGGGCCCGTCCCAGCACCTCCACCTGTCCGAACATTCTCGGCAGCAGGGAAAAGGCCTCCGCCGTCCTTCCGCTGATTCCTTCCTCACGGACAAGGGCTTCCACCGCAAAGTAATTTTTCTGGGAGATCAGGCTCCTGAGCAGCTCCTCTTTTTCCGGCTCAAGGGCGACCTCCTCCAGAAGAGATTTGAAATAGTCTACCTGCCCGATGCTCAGCTGAAATTCCCGAAGACCTGAAGCGGCAAGGCTCTCCACCGCCATGGCCAGAATCTCCGCGTCAGCCGCCGCACTGTTGTCTCCCATTTTTTCCACCCCCATCTGGGTGGATTCCTTCAGACGTCCCTGAAAGCTGGACCGGTTGACAAACGCGCTTCCCGTATAGCACAGATTGACCACGCTCTTTTCCGGAGAGTAATAAGTGGCACATGCCCTGGATACGGAGGGCGTAAAATCCGGCCGCAGCGTCAGTGTGTTGTTGTCCCTGTCAAAAAATTTAAAAAGCTCTCTGGAGGGAATCGTCCCGACTTCATTGCTGAATACTTCAAAAAACTCAAAAGAAGGCGTCTCGATATCCTCAAACCCATGCAGCCTGAAAACCTCATGGATCCTTCCTTCGAGACGCTTCTTCTGTCTGCATTCCTTTCCATAGATATCCCGGACGCCTTCCGGCGTATGAAAAATTCTCTGCATTGTGTACCTCGTTTGTGAACTGCCGGTTCACAGACCCGGCCAGGCCGGGCGAAAAAGCCGGACAGATAAGGCCGGGCCGTGAAACGGCAGTGCGGAAAACCATACGCCTCCCGCGCATTTCTTATTTGTCAGAATGATGATGAATGATTGCAAGTGCAAAATGACTCCAACGGATTGTTCCGCGCTACGCGCTCCCACAATCCTGGGGCATAAATGAATGCAGGACAAAATGGCTCCTGCGGATTGTTCCGCGCTTCACATGCCCACAATCCTGGCCATCATGAATTCCCGCCGTTTTCTTCTGTATTCCCGCGTCTTTGCAGATCATAGGCTATCCCGTCCAGATAGGGAACCAGAATACCCGGCTTCCTGGGAAGAATCAGTCCCTCTCCCAGCTCCTGTCTGCGAAAGCTTTTGCGTCCCCCCTCCTTCATCCGCAGCCAGAAGCGTTTCAGCTCGGACAAAGGCTGGTAATAGAACACATCGTCATGGCTGTAAAAAATCAGCAGAAAGGAGATTCCACCCTGCGCCTCGAAATCCTCCATGAAGCTGATCTGATGGGGATGGAC
>CACZQU010000553.1 GCA_902783305.1 uncultured Lachnospiraceae bacterium
GAACAATAATACTACGGACCGGGAAGAAGAAGAAAAAACCAGCCTCGACCTGGTTGATTTCTGGACTTTGATATTGGAACAGATGGGGAAATGAAGGCAGGCATATTGCCATCATCATTTCAAAGTATTGGAGAGGAGAAATAACCATGACATACAACATTACCGTTTCAGAAATATTCAGGAAGAGTATCACTGTCGAAGCGGATGACGAGACCGGGGCGATACAGAAAGCGGCGAAAATTTGGGGGGATTTTGACGACAGCCTTGACTCCCCGCCGCTCAGGGAAGTGAGGTTCGAGGCACAGCCTGCGGACTAAACCGCTTTGGTTCGCGCGAAAAAGGGGGAGCAGTATTGTGCTGCTCTCCTTTTCTTTCATTTTCCCCCTATTTGCGGGGCTGCCTTACGCGCGTGGCCTTCATCAGAACAGCAAATCAAAAATGTAATCTGGTTCCAGGCCGAATTCATATGCCAGTACTTCCTCCGGGTCGTCCGTCTGCGGATTGAATCCCTCTTTTACGCGGCGGAGTACCTTCTCTGCTTCCCTCCGCGTCAGACCGTCCCTCTTCATCAGGACCTCTACGATCTGGTTCATCACGTTCCTCCCCCTGTGGTGCCGGTTTTTAATTAAACGGCAGTTCTTCTACCGCTTTCATCCACCTGCCGTCCATCATCATCTCCATGTAACTATCATAATGGCTGAGGTGCGCGAGTTCTTCCTGCAGCTTGTGGATTTCCTCATATAACGGATCATAAAAGTGTGCTGGCGCGAATCCGCAGCCAAGGGCTTCGTCAACCTGGATGAAGTCCTCGATTTCCCCGATCTTTTTTATGATTTCCTTTTTCTGGCGTGTCATGGCGTGGCCCTCCTTCATGCGTTCGTTTAGTAGTTCTGACGCTACATTACCGTCATATCCGGGATTAGTCCACGCCCATATATTTTACAAGTTTTTCCAATTCCCTAATCAAAATCTGGTGGTTTTTATTCGCTGACAAAAAATTACTTCCAGGGAAAAAAAACGGGTGCCATTAAGAGCATTACAGGGTAAGATGAATTATCTGTCCCTTCTGCGGAAAGCAGTGTTCAGGTTTTACGGGAACGCCGAGGATCCTTTTCCCGCTGTAAGATTCAATTTAAAAAAAACACGTGGACATTGAGTACCATCACATGTATAATTAATCAACAGAAACAAATACAACAGCTGGGCGAAGAAAACAGCACACTAATTTAAAGGGCAATTTAAAGCAGGACTCTTAATACGGAGAATCGCAATTTAAGTAACTATACCAGAAACGACAATAAACCCGTTGACCATAACCACATGGGCGGCGGGCTTTCCTATAGAAAGTCCCTGTGTTGCGACGGGTTGAGATTAACCTGCTATCGTGATACAGAGGCTTTTTTTGTTATCTCAATCTCTACACGGATTGCGTGTTCCTGTTGAAAATCCTTATCCACTGAGATAAAATAAAGAAAAACAAGGAAGTGATAGATTTGGCAGCTATTCAACGCGAATACAAAGACAGGCTCTTCAATTTTATTTTCGGCAGCGAAGAAAATAAGGCGTGGACACTCAGCCTTTATAACGCTGTAAACGGTACAGCTTATACTAATCCGGATGACGTACAGATCAATACAATAAAAGATGTGTTATATCTTGGGATGCACAATGACACGTCCTTCCTTCTCACAGACGATATGAATTTATATGAGCAACAGAGCACATACAATCCCAACATGCCACTTCGTATGATGCAGTATGCGGGCAATTTGTTTGAGAAGTATATAAAGGAAAATGAACTGAACAAATATGGAAGTGAACTGCTTCAGCTTCCGGTTCCCAAGCTGATTACTTTTTACAACGGTGTGAAGGATACGGCGGACGAGACGATTCTGAAATTGAGCGATTCTTTCCCAAAGGGATCGAAGCCGGATATTGAGGTCTCCGTTCGTATGATTAATGTCAATCATGGAAGAAATCAGGAACTCATGGATGCGTGTGAACCGTTGAAGGAATACTCATGGCTTATGCAGGAGATTCGGAATAATAGGAAAACGATGGAAATCGAGGATGCTGTAGATAAGGCGCTGATGGATATGCCAAAGGAATATGTGATCAAGCCCTTCCTCGATGCCCATAAGATGGAGGTGAGCGGTATGCTGTTAACAGAATACAATGAAGCTGAGGCGATGGAATTGTTTAGGAAAGATGGAGAAAAGGAAGGTATAGACAAAACCAGAGTCGAGAGTATAAAGACTGTGATGAAGAAACTGAAGTATACAGCCCAGCAGGCAATGGATTTGTTAGAGATCCCAGCTGCAGATCAGACAAAGTATCTGGCAAAGCTATGACTTCACAGCACCCTTAGTGATTTAAAGGGGAATTTAACTGACTAAACCGAAAAAATATCCGGAATCCGTATAAACCCGTTGACCATAACAATCATAGGTCAGCGGGTTTTTTTATGTTA
>CACZQU010000554.1 GCA_902783305.1 uncultured Lachnospiraceae bacterium
CGACGCTTGCGGATGGTCATTTCTAAGGCCATGCGCCCTTCACGCGGATTACTTTTCGATTGATGCATTTATCCTGGTTGAAGCGTGACTATACCCGCAGGAACAGATCAACAGAATAGACCGTTTTGCTCCAGCGGTTTATTCATTCGCAGCGCCGCGGCTGTAAACAATAATAAAAAGAGGCATTACCGGAGCGGTAATGCCTCTGAATATCATGCAGTTTTAAGAAAAACCGTCCGGGGATCAGGCCTCCTCGTCAGAACCCTCCTCATAAGGAGCTTCTTCCTGATAAGCTTCCTCTTCAGGGATCTCTTCGCCGTAAGCTTCCTCTTCGTAACCTTCCTCTTCGGGAATGTCAACATCCGAATAAGCTTCCTCTTCCTCCTGAACCGGAGGCTGGGACTCGATCACCTTCATGCTGAGGCTGATCTTGCGGTCCTCGCCGTTGAACTCAACGACCTTTGCCTGAATAATCTGGCCGATGGACAGGACATCCGACGGCTTCGCCACATGCTCCTTGGAAATCTGGGAAACATGAAGCAGAGCATCTACCCCGGGAGCCAGCTCTACAAACGCGCCAAAGTCCGTCATACGGGCAATACGTCCGGTGACAATATTGCCTGCGGCAAACTTCTCAGCGGCATTGAGCCACGGATTCTCCTCCGGGAACTTCAGGGACAGGGCAATCTTTTCGCCATTGATATCCTTGATGAGCACCGTGCACTCCTGGCCTACGGAGAAGACCTTCTTGGGATTCTCCACGCGTCCCCAGGACATCTCGGAAATATGAAGAAGACCATCAGCTCCGCCCAGGTCAATGAACGCGCCGAAATCGGTAACATTCTTGACTACGCCGTCTACACGGTCGCCAATGTGGATTCTCTCCATAAGCTCTTTCTGTTTCTGAGCTTTCTCGGCAAGAAGAAGTTTCTTGCGATTGCCGATGATGCGGTGCCTGCGGGGATTGAACTCGGTGATCACAAACTCAATCTCCTTACCCGCGTATTTGGTCAGATCCTTCTCAAAAGTATCGGAAACAAGGCTTGCGGGAATGAATACTCTGGTCTCTTCCACATTCGCACAGATTCCACCCTCCAGAACCTGGGAAACTGGTGCTCTGAGAACTTCTTCATTATTAAATGCTTCCTCAAGACGTTTGTTGCCCTTTTCTGCCGCGAGTCTTTTGTACGTGAGAACTACCTGACCTTCGCCATCATTCACCTTAAGTACCTTGGCTTCCATTTTGTCCCCTGGATGAACCACTTCCGTAAGAACCACACTGGAATCATTGGTGTACTCGTTCTTTGAGATGACACCGTCTGCCTTGGTTCCGATATTCAGGATGATCTCGTCATCCGTAACACTGAATACCTCGCCGCTGACAATCTCGCCGTTCCTGATGGTCTTTACAGAATTCTCCTGATCCGCCAGGAGCTCGTCAAATGTTTTCTCTGACATGCTTCTGAACCTCCTCAATAATTGATTTCGGGGTGGACGCCCCAGCTGTAATACCTACATAACTACTGCATTGGAACATATCAGAATCCAAGTCTACAGGTGTTTGTATATAGTAAGTATTGGAGCATTCTGAGCTGCAGATCTCAAACAGCTTCTGTGTGTTGGAACTGTTCCGGCTCCCGATCACGAGCATGGTATCAGCGGCAGCGGCGATCTGCCTGGCTTCCCTCTGCCGTTTCTCGGTAGCATTACAGATAGTGTTGATAATGGAGCAGCTTTCAGAATTATAAACACGATCATCATACCTCTTTTTCATCAGAATTGCAACTATATCTTTAAATTTGTTGGAATTAAAAGTTGTCTGGGAAACGACACAGTATAAGGTATGCTCCATGGGTGCAAAGGCAGCCGCCTCCTCAATACTCTCCATGCAGGTGACGTTGTTGCTGCTGCACCATCCACAGATTCCCTGAACCTCCGGGTGGGATGAATCCCCGATGACAATAATATGTTTCCCCCTTCCGCTTTCCCGCTCCACGATCCGGTGGATTTTCAGGACGAAAGGACATGTCGCGTCCACAAGCTGATGCCCCGCTTCCTGGATTCTGGTGTAGGATTGCCGGCCGACACCATGGGAACGGATCACCACAATCCCTTTGGGAACCGTTTCGATATCAGACTCGTCGATAGCCCGGACTCCTCCCCTGGAAAATTCTGCCACCACATGTTCATTGTGGATGATCGGACCCAGAGTATAAATCGGCTTCGTCTCCGTCTCCATCAGCTCATAAACCTTGTCAACAGCCCTTTGTACGCCAAAGCAGAATCCCGCGGTGGACGCGACTTTGATCTCCATGGTTTTCTCCTTTCCGTCTCCTGTTTACAATACATGGTTGCAGTGCAAAATGACTCCAACGGATTGTTCCGCGCTTCGCGCTCCCACAATCCTGCCCCTA
>CACZQU010000555.1 GCA_902783305.1 uncultured Lachnospiraceae bacterium
AATGAAAAAGCATTCTTGCCTGGGCAAACTTATCCTACGTCATCTGTGCAGGTTATTGATGCACAGCTCCTAAAATATCCGTTCCGGATATTTAATACTTCTGTGTAAACAGGAGTGCGGCGAAAACCCTATATCTTTATGAGCAGGTAAACAGCAATCCATCAGCTAAGCTGCAGAGATTCATCTGCGGTTCAGCCGTCCGGTCTTTCAGCCGTTCAGCCCATCAGCCCTTCACGGCTCCTGTCGTCAGACCATCGACGATCTGGTTGCTGAACAGGGTGTAAACAATAATCGTCGGGATAATGGCGATCATGATCGCCGGAAACATCTTGTCATAATTCGTCTGGTACGGGGTGACAAATTTCGTCAGGGCTACCGGAAGCGTCTTTTTTGCTCCATCCGAAATAAAGACCAGAGCCAGAAGAAGCTCATTCCAGTTGGCAATGAAGGTCATCAGGCCGGTGACAAACAATCCCGTCCTGGACAAGGGCAGCGCGATCGAGAAAAAGATTTTGTAAATCGAGCACCCGTCAATGCAGGCAGATTCCAGCAGCTCATTGGGAATACTGCGGAAAAAGCCCGTCATAATATAGACCGAGGTGGGCAGGGAAAAGGTCAGATACGGCAAAATCAACCCCCACAGATTGTTGTTCAGCCCGAGATTCGCAAACCGGACAAACAGAGGAATGAGTACGCAGTGGACGGGGATCATCATTCCGATCAGGATATACACCATGGCCGCATTGGCCAGCTTCCACTTCATACGTCCGATGGCAAAGGCGGCCATACTTCCCAGAAGCATGGTCAGAAGCAGGGTAATGACACAGACAAACAGGGAATTGAGCATGGCAACACCCAGCTTTCCTGCCTGCCATGCGATCTGATAGTTCTCCCAGTGATACGCCTGAGGCCAGGAGAAGGGACTCTTGTATATCTCCGCGCGGGTTTTCAGCGAAGTCATCGCAATCCAGACAACCGGCGCGAGATAAATGATCACCATAAAAATGAAAAAGATGTAGATCAGGATCGTAGAAGTTTTGATTTTTTTCTTTTGATTGTTCATCTTCTTTCCTCCTTACATCTCATAGCTGTCTGTCTTAAAAATCCTGTTGATGATCGCCGTTGCCAGCAGGCACAGGACAACCAGGACGATACCGATCGCGCTGGCATATCCGTAATGGTTTCCGCCCTTGCTGGAGAAGCCTGACCGGTACAGATAGGTGGCCAGAACATCCATTTTCAGATTCTCCGTCTTATCCCCCAGCATGGAATAGATCAGGTCGAAGAATTTCAGTGAACCGATCGCGTTCAGGCTCATGGCCGTCCCGACCATAGGCTTGATCAGGGGAAGGGTGATATAACGAAACGCTTTCACCTTCGTCGCGCCGTCAATATAGGAGGCTTCATACAAAGCCTTGCTGATCCCGGAAATCTGTGCCATATACAGCATCATGGACTGTCCGACATATTGCCACAGGGCGACAAAGGCAATCACCCACATCGGAAGGGTGATAAAACCGCTCGTCGAATAAAGCCATGCCGGTCCCTTGATCCCGATGAGTGCGAGCAGGTTATTGATACCGACCTTGGCATGAAACAGAAATGCCCACAGCAGGCCGAGCGCGGCAGACGAAAGAACACAGGGCATGTAAATGATGTTTTTGAACAGATTCCTGCCTTTTGTGATGTTTGTCAGAAGGCCTGCCAGAAGAAGGCCCATAATCAGCTGTGAGATACAGGAAAAAACAAGGAAAAACAGGGAATTTTTCAGTGCAATCCGCATCGTCGGATCCGTCAGCATTTTGCGGAAATTCCCAAGGCCGATAAAGGAATAGCTTCGTGTTGCCCGGTCATATTCACATAAGGCATAATAGAAGGAAGTCCCGATCGGCACAAAAAGCACCACAGTAAACAGAATCAATGCCGGAGCGACAAAAACAAATATGGCAGTTTTATTTCTCAACAATTTATCCATAATCGGTCCTCTCTGCGGGAAAATCTGCTGCTGCCCAGGTTCTGCAGGAAAATCGCCCGGACAGCCAGTCGTCTGCGATGAGCATCTGAAACAGGCATCTGCGGAGGGCATCTGCAACGGGCAGCAGCATTATCCAAAAAAAGCGGGACCGCCGAAGATCAGCAGTCCCGCAATACCCTTCAAAGGAATCCGGCCAGATAGAAGCCCTGCCGGATCAGCCCCTTTTATTTATCTGTAGCCATTCTCAGCATACCAGTCTTCAACAGCCTGGAACGCTTCCTCCGGTGTCTTCTCCTGCTGGAAAATCGCTACCATCTGATTGTCGAAATAGGAACCCGCGTCAGAGGAAACGAGTGACTCATTGTAGAAGCCAAACGTGCCGGATGCGTTTCCGAAGATATCCATTACGTCTGCCAGCTGAGCCGGCGCAACGCTTGCGTCATATTCCACGTTGGTAACCGGAATCTTGCCGCCTACTTCCGCGGTATACCTCTGTGCTTCGTCATCCGTGAAATACTTCATCAGAGCGACAGCCGCTTCCGGATACTTCGTCGAGGCACTCATGGCCAGGGAATCCGACTTCGCGATGACACGGTTCGGGTCATTGCCGCCTTCGATAGCCGGGAACTGGAACACACCGCACTTCTCCTCAAAATCAGGATTGGCGCCATTCATCTGTCCGATCGCCCAGGAGCCCTGGATCAGGATCGCTGCCTCTTCAAAGTACAGAGCTGCGGTCGC
>CACZQU010000556.1 GCA_902783305.1 uncultured Lachnospiraceae bacterium
AACGGTAGCGGCGAAGGGCTGAATCAATGACGAATCTCTTGACATTAAGAGGTAAATAGTATATATATAGACGAGGTAACAGTTCAGTGAGGCTGAACAGCCCGGGCATCGGGCAGGCGTTTTTGCGCATTCCGGGTACGCACGAGGCTCGCCGGTCACAGCTCCGGCATGCTTTCTGCAACAGGTGTATGAGGCTGACCAGGAAGCAGCCGGGCGAGGTTCATTCGCTTTGGGGAACCTGCGCCGGTATTCGCGCGGAACAACCGAATTTACTCTGCAGGATTAGAAGGAGGTTCATGATGAACAAAACAGAATTGGTTGCCGAGATGGTAAATCAGACAAATCTTACCAGGAAAGACGTAGAAGCGGTACTCAGCTCTTTTGTCGATGTCGTGACAAAGGAACTTAAGGATGGCGGCAAAGTACAGCTGATCGGGTTTGGTACCTTTGAGGTATCAGAGAGAGCGGCAAGGACCGGAAGAAATCCTGCGACCAAGGAAACGATTGAGATCCCAGCCTCCAAAGCCCCGAAATTCAAGGCAGGGAAGGCACTGAAGGATGCTGTGAACGAATAAAAGATTTTCCGGACATAATGAAATTCTCCGGACTGCCTGGCGCTTTCAGGCCATTTTGATAAACTGGAGAGTGACGTTGGCTGCGGCGAAGGCGCCGGACGAAAACGCAGAAGCTGGGGGACCTTGGATGTCCCCCTTTTTCTTTTTTTGCAGGAGGAGACAGATATGCGACTGGATAAATATCTGAAAGTATCGAGACTGATTGTCCGCCGAACCGTCGCAAATGAAGCTTGCGATGCGGGAAGAGTGCTGCTCAACGATAAGCCGGCCAGAGCTTCGGCCGCAGTGAAGCAAGGTGATATCATTACCATCCAGTTTGGAACCAGAAATGTCACGGTACGGGTGAAGGAAATCCGGGAAACGGTTCGCAAGGAAGAAGCGGAAGCCCTTTATGAATACCTGTGACCGGGAAGGGAGGCCTTTACGTGGAAAAAGCAGGAAGCCGGAATCCCGGAAGCTACAGATACCATAAAGGGGGAATGGCTGTCATTTTTGTGACAGTCCTGGCTATTCTTGCCGCCATGTGGTTTCAAAGCCGGAAGCTGCATTCCCTGATATCTGTCTATCGGGCGAGAGAAGCCTCCTTCAATGATCAGATCAGAGAAGAAGAAAACCGCAGAGATCAGATCGAACAGCTCAGAGAGTACATGCAGACGGAAGAGTACATGGAGCAGGCAGCCAGGGAGAGACTGGGGATGGTCAAGGAAAATGAGATCGTGTTTGAGGAGTCGAGATGACGCAGACAACGCAAAGCAAGGTTTTTTCCGATATGGATTCCTGCGGAATGATTCTGCCGGGAGATACCGTGATCGCCGGAGTATCCGGAGGCGCTGATTCCGTGGCGATGCTCGCTTTGCTGGTACGCTATCAGTCCAGGGTCCGTTTCCGCCTTGAGGTTCTCCATGTTCATCACCAGATCCGGGGAGAGGAAGCTGACCAGGATGAGGAGTTTGTCAGGATGCTTTGCCGGAAGTGGTCTGTTCCCTTTTCTTCCAGGCATGCAGATGTTCCGGGACTGTCTGTACAGTGGAAGATGGGAGAAGAGGAAGCGGGAAGGCTCGTAAGGAGGCAGGCTTTTGACGAAGCCGCTGCAGGCCTTGGGGATAAAGGCAAAGTGAAAATCGCTTTGGCTCATCACAGAAATGATGTGGCGGAGACCATGTTATTTCATCTGTGCCGGGGAACCGGGATCCGGGGGCTTGCCTCCATACGGCCGGTACAGGGAAACCGGATCCGTCCTCTTCTGTCGCTGCGCCGCGGGGAGATTGAAGAGTTCCTTGCCGCGGAGGGGATTCCCTACAGAACCGACAGCTCAAACCTTTGTCAGGATTACACCAGAAACCGGATCCGCGGCGGAATTCTTCCTCTGCTGGAACAATACGTCAACCCTCAGACCGTTGATCATATGGCGGAAGCCTCCCGGAGGCTTTGGGAGGCAGAGGATTATCTGCGGGAAACAGGAAAGCGGCGGCTGAAAGAATATGGCAGAAGGGAAAACGGAATATGGCTTCTTGAAAACGGATTGTCTGCTTTACCCGGAGTAGAAAGCAGCTACGCGGTCCGGGAAGCCCTGGAAGACCTTGCCGGCCGGTCAAAAGACTTTCAATCCTGTCATATCGATCAGATCATTGCCCTTTTTGGAAAACAGAACAGCCGGAGGATCTGTCTCCCCTACGGCCTGGAAGCAGTCAGGGTCTATGAAGGGATAGAGCTTTTGTCCCGCCCGGGAGGGGAACAGAAGGAAGAGTTCTGCGTCCCGCTCCTTGTACCGGGTACGGCACAAATCCCCGGAGGAAAGATAAAAGCTGCTTTATTTCCTTATTCCGGCCAGCAAATCAGTGAAAAAAAGTATACGAAATGGTTTGATTATGATAAAATACAAGGGATATTATGCTGTCGAACCAGGAGAAGTGGTGACTACCTTCCCCTCTCTCCAAAGGGCCCCGACAAGCTTCTGCGCAGATATTTTATTGACAGCAGGATCCCTTCCGGGGAGAGAGATACAATCCCTCTCATCGCGGCTGACAGCCATGTGATCTGGCTGGTGGGCGGGAGAATTTCCGGGAGATGCAAGGTTTCCCCGGATACCACTATGGTTCTGGAACTGACTTATATCACGCCGGGCGGTGACAAGGGATGAAGGGGTAGAAATCACTGTTTTTGGCAGCACCTGATACCGTTACCGGTGAACAGCAGCCGGCACGTAAATGGGAACTGTACAGCCCGAAAGGAGACTTCTGTGATGAAGGAACGAGTTGACATACTGATATCTGAAGAAGATATGAAAAATCGGATTCGGGAGGTTGCGGACAAAATCAATGAGGATTATCAGGGAAGAGAGCTGAG
>CACZQU010000557.1 GCA_902783305.1 uncultured Lachnospiraceae bacterium
AGGATTGATCAGGGAATAATTAAACACATAACTGTAAAACGTCAGCTTTTTACTCTTTGAGGGAACAACAAAATCCCCGTTTTCGTTCGGATAATACCTGGTTCCATCCACGTCCAGGTAAGGAACGGCTACTTTCAGATCATTTATGTTTTCAAAAGAGTTTTCAATATTGACCTTTGCCACTCCTGTACTTCCGGCGATATAAAGATCACCGTCTGCAGTCAGTCCGCTATACGAATTTGCCGTGGGTATCACGGGAAGTCCATTGGCGCTTCCATAAAAAACCGGCTGGATTTCCTGATTGGCCAGCAGCTCTTCTGCATGGGCAACATAAATTCCGTTACTGCTCAGAACCCAGATATCCTCCATGCTGTTTTCGTACAGATCGAAATTATTGGCATAAGGAAAATTATGAATGGTCGTAATCTGATAATCACTGGTCATATAGGCCAGAGAATTGCTGGTGACGATCCAGCAGATATCCCTTTCCCGATCTGGTCTGATGCGCATGACCACCTCAGAATTCAGCCCATCCTTTGCGCCCAGATGGCGGCACCCATCCTCATTCAGCACAAAAATGCCGCCCCCGTCCGTACCAATGATGATTTCCCCCTGACTCCCTTCCGTTACGGTAAGGATGGATGTATTCGTGATCCCGTCCTTTTCTCCGTAGCTCGCTGTGACCTGGTTTTCAGAAATCACATTGACACCGCCGGTGCTGGCCACAAGAAGAGATCCATCCTTTCGTTCATACACCGTCCGGACCATGTCGGAAAACAAACCGTCATCCTGCGTGAAGACCGTCACATCTCCCTGGTCAAAACAGATCAATCCACATTTTCTCCAGGTTGAAATCCATAACCGTTCCCGGCTGTCCATAATGATCGAACGGATACGGCAGTCCTTCAACAGCTCCATCAGATCCGTCACCTCAAGCGGATTCCCGGAAGCGGTTCGGATATTCTTGACAGGAATACTGGGCACAACCTGGTTATTCTCCAGCACCATCAGCCCTGTATCTGTCCCGATAAAGAGGCTGTTTCCATACATACATGTCGTATTGACCACATTTTCTTCCAGATTGCACTTCTTATAGATATCGGAAAACTGGGTCGGTACAATTTTCATTACTCCCTGCCGTGTAGAGGTAAACCAGAGATTGCCCTCATAATCCGTCATGACACTGCCGATCGAGTTGTTCATCGGGATGTTCTCCAGCTCGATCAGACCGACTTCTTTGTCAAATACCCCGATCCCGTTTCCGGCACATATCCAGAGGCGCCCGTCAATATATTCAAATTTTTCCGCATAGACCAGGGGAGAAATATCTCTGATCCCCATCGTGGCAAAGTTATTTTCCAGACTGCCATAATAGACTTCCGAACTGTCAGTACCTACGTAAACATATCCCGGATCCGACGGATTCGGAATCAGACACATCACTCCCTTTACACGGCTCTCGTCGTGACTCAGAAAAGTGATGATCCTTCCGTCCCTGACCGTAAAAAGATCACCCAGGCTGGTCAGTCCATAGATAAGGTTGTCCACTCCCATTCTCAGGTCGATGACCGAAATCTCATTGATTCTGTCATCATCCAGGGAAACCACCTTCATGTCTGAACCGATCATGTCAATTCCTGCAGTAGTGGCGACATAAATCGTACCAGCCTGATCTTCTGCAATAGCACGTACACCTGCCGCTTTTAACCCCTCGATCGTCCCCCATTTGTGGATGTTTCCCTGGTCCATGACAGCCACACCGTTGTCATTCGTTCCGATCCAGAGCCGGTTCTGATTGTCCACATACAGGCATACCACACTGGATATTCCTTCTATGGTATCAATTCGTTCAAAGGTATTGCCGTCAAAGCGGATCAATCCGCTGTAGCTGCCGATCCAGATAAATCCTTCCGGGGTCTCGGCAATGGCATTGGCCTCGGAAGTCGGCAGACCATTGGTATTATCGTAAAGGATTGCGGAAAATCCTTCGCTTCGGCCTACAGGATCGACGGAAAGCGGTCTGATCAAGGTTCCGGATCCACTTTTCATCTGAAAATCTTCAGAACCATATACGCAGCCAGATATGCCAAAAGTCAAAGCAGAAAGGAACAACAGACACATGATCCATTTTTGTACGGTTCTCTTTGATACTGTTATCATTTCTTATTCTTCTCCGTTTCCTGTTTATTTGGGTGATGCTGTCATGTATCCGTTTTCAGTTCAGAATGCATTTCTACAAGATTACATAATTGTTCTTCTCTTCTGATGGAAAGCAGGTTACGATTCCACCGGATAGTAACCCATAAGTGTTCAGATCCATAAGGCTTTCAGTGATGCTCAACCGATCCGGAACCTCGGATACCGGCCGGCGCCGCTTTATCTTCTGCATTCTCCGGCTGTAAGCCGGTTTTTCTGAGATTCCCTGCCCGCATGAAGGTCAGTCGTCATGCACCTGGAATAAAAGAAGCAAAGGCAGAACAATAATCCCGGCGCAGGGGATCAGGTTGATTGCCATTCCGCTTCGAAGTCCGAAGAGATCTGCGATGATCCCTACGAGCCAGGGAAAAAGGATACCGCCTATTCCTCCGAAAGACAGGATGAATCCGACACTTGCAGAGCTTGTCATTTTTCCGATGCTTGCCACTGCAAGGGGATATACTCCTGCAATCGAAAAAGAGAGGAGACCGAGCGCGGTAAGCGCCGGTACAGCCGTCTGCATCCGCAGAAGCACCAGATACATCAGCGTAAGCCCGACCCCCATAACAGACATTGCTTTATAAGGCTTCCTGGTTTTTAATCTGAACGCGAGCAGCAAGCGTGCGATCAGCGACATGGTCCACTGTACGGTGACCGTGTAGGCAGCAGCTGCTCCACTGAGAATGTGTTCATTTTTATAATAGGTGACGATCCATCCGTTCACCGTGTATTCCGCCGCGTTCTGACAGAAAAGAAGCGCCGCAAGGAGCCAGAAAGTTGTATTCCTCAGGAAAGAGTAATCCGTTTTGCGGTTTTCTTTTCCTGTGGAAGCAGACAGACCGGGAATACGGGCATACCAGAAGGCTGCCCACAGACACAAGCCAAAAAAACTGACACCGGCCATAGGCAGTACACTGCTTTTTTTCTGAAGAAAAGCGATCAGGAAGGGGCACAACAAAGCGCCAAGAGAAAACCAGGCATTCATGAGATTCATTGCTTTTGCCCGGTCTTCTGCGTTATTTCCCACAAGAACCGTACACTTGTTTGCCGCACACCCTTTGGCGATACCTACCAGGAGAAACGCGAGCAGCAATACGGCAGGTTTTCCCGTGAGGAACATCAGCAGATAGCCCAGAAAGTAGCCGCTGCAAAGCAGCAATGTCGTTGCTTTCTCCCCCAGGATTCCAGGCAGGATACCGGAAGCAAGCAGGGCGGTCATGTTTCCAATGCTGGCCACGGAAACCAGGGTACCGGAAAAACTGTAACTGAACTGGTACCGGTCACGCAGGAGGCTGACAATGATTCCGGAAGAAATGAAACAGAAGCCGCTCAGGAAAAACGCTGTCATCCCTGCATTGTACTGACGAAGGTTTCTGTTAGTGCTCATATCATTTCCCCCTCTTCTTCTCTTTCCGGCTGGACAGGCTTACTGTCGATGAAAGCAGAATAGTTAGATTCTTCATTATTGGTTGTTTTTTATCATAGCACGCAAAAGAACGGATTTCAATCATCTCCGGAAAAACAGCGGACACAGGAGCCTGATCGGATTCCGTTGATCTGACAAAAACGGAAAGCCGCTTTCTCGACCGGAAAAGTGGCTTTTTTGCAAAGAATTACACATATTATGATAACAGCAAACTGATGATTGTCCCACAGACAGCTCCTGTCAGGCACCCTGCGATGATCTCAGGAATGGAATGCCCAATATTTTCATCAAGAGGAATGTCGACAGCCGGCTTACGTCCTGCGCTGATCTCCTGCTCTCTCATCTGGTTGAGAATCGAGGACTGTCTGCCAGTCTGATACCGGACTCCTCTCGCGTCGTAAATGACAATGATGGCAAAAAACAGAGCCATAGGGAATTCAAAACCTCCAAGACCAAATTCTATTGCGGTGGCGAATACAAGACCGGTGACTGTGGCGGAATGAGAGCTGGGCATCCCGCCTCCCCCTGATAATCGTTTTGGATCAAAACCATTTTTTATGGTTTCGATGATCATTTTCATGCTTTGGGCGGTAAACCAGCTGACGGCAGCAGATAGAAAAACCGGATTCGTTACAAGATCCAACAGATACTTCATTTGTTGTCCTCCCGATTACACGCGGATATTTGACCGAATTCTGTCTCATCTTCCGGATTCATCCAATGTAAGTATTCCCTGTCCTGTATCATGTTCCCGGGAAGGATTCTGTCCGGGAAGCAGACGAAGTATGCGGTTGTTCCGATGTATAGATGATGTGCTTACGGATCATACGCAGAAAGATTAATGTCATCCACCGTTTTGTTGATCTTTTCTGCCAGCTCACGCATTGCCGCTCCGACATCCCCTCCATCAAGGACAAGATCCTGCAGTGCAGCTGCCCATAGATTGGCGGTCACAAAAAAGTCAGGCTGTGGAGTGAAGTAAATTGATGTGGTATCTATGGTCTGGTTAAAGGTATCGATGTAACCTTCATATTGCTTCATCTTAGCGAGAAACGCGGGATTTTCCCATACAGAAGTGCGGATCGGGTCAAAATTATTATTGTCGATGGAAGCATAATTACAG
>CACZQU010000558.1 GCA_902783305.1 uncultured Lachnospiraceae bacterium
GCTCAGCCAGATACTGAGCTCATAAAGCCCGATCATCGGAACCGCAACCATGACCTGGGAAACCACGTCAGGCGGTGTGATGACTGCGGCGACCACAAAAATCGCAACGATCGCGTATCTTCGGCCTTTGAGCAGCCATTCGGGCTTCAGAATCCCGATCCCGCTAAGGGTCACGGAGATGATCGGCATCTCGAAAATCAGTCCGAAAATAATAAAAATCGTCATAAGAAAGCTGATATATTCCCCGATACTGATATTATTCGTGATATCCATCCCCGTGCTGAATTTCATCAGAAATCCCAGCATAAAGGGAAGGACGATGCCATAGGCAAAAAAAACGCCGATCAGAAAGCAGACCGCTCCGAAAACCATGGCAAGAAGAAACGCTCTTTTCCCACCCGCTTCCAGAGCCGGGCTGCAAAACGCGTAGATCTCATAAGCGATCACCGGAACTGCGACCACCAGACCTCCGATAAAGGCGATCCTGAAATAAGCAAGCAGAAGCTCCTGGGGCGCGAGATAAACAAAATGATACCCATGGGGTCTTCCTATGTCAGTCAGCAGATTGATGATCCTTCCGGAAACGGAAAGACAAAGCATGATCCCAAGAACCAGCACAATAATACACACGACAATCCGGTTCCTCAGCTCGGTAAGATGGCCGGTAAGGGGCATATCACCCTTATTGTCCGTTTTCCGTTTATTACTCGGCTTCATCGGAACCTTTTTCCTTCTTCGTGGTCTCTATCTTTTCTTCACTGTCCTCGGACAGGCCCTTTTTAAATTCCTTCGCGCCTCTGCCGAACATTTTTGCCAGCTTGGGGATCTGTGTCGGTCCAAATATGACAATCACGATCAGCAGTATCACAATCAGTTCCTGGATGCCTAGCTTCATCTTCTCCTAAAACCTCCTCTTATAAAGAATCAGGTAACAACAGCAGCTGTAAAGCTGCCATAAGTAAAAAGGTACACAACGGAAATTGATTTGTCAAGCCGTATTCCCGGCAGATTCCTCCTGCGGCTCTTCCTGGGCAGGAGTTTCCACCCCGGATGCTTCCGGAGATTCAGGCTCTTCGCTTTCTGAGACAGTCTCCTTGTCTGCGGATACATCCTTCTGCGGATGCACCGCTTCTTCTTTCACCTTTTTCCGAAGTCCTCCGGGTTTCATGGAATCTTTGATCGTCCGGTCAGCCTCCCTGATCCCGTCAGCAACCTCCTGGAAAGGCTCCAGTGCTTCCTCAAAGGGCTTTTTTGCCTCGTCCAGAGGCTCAGCTACATTTTCCCGGAACTCCCTGGACATATCATTTGCTGCCTTTCTGAGATCCTTTATTCCCTTCCCCAGCATTCTGGCAAAATCCGGGAATTTATCCGGACCGATTACCACCAGGGCAATGACGAAAATGACAACTAGCTCCCATACACCGATTTTCATAGCTGTTCCCTCATATCTATGATATAATTACGATCATGACCTGACCGATAAAACAATTTCCGGCGGATCGCTGCGATGCTGCGAAACGGCAGGCTTCTGGTTTCACATCCGGACGCAGACCGCCGGGAATAAGTCCATGTTTCCATAAGGAGAATCCAAGATGAAAAGAATACTGTTTCCCCTGTCCGTACTGCTTCTGCTAAGCGTTTTTCCCCTCCTGTCTGAACCCGGCGCAGCCGCCGCGGATCCCGAAGCCGGCATCCAGGAGCAGCGCTATGTCAGCAGTATGGATACTCTCATCACCCTGACCGCCTATGGGGCAAACAGAACAAAGGCGCTTGATCAGGCCGAAGCGGAGATCCGCCGGCTGAATGACCTGCTCAGCACAGGGCGGGAGGACAGCGAAATCTCTGTCCTGAACCGCAAGGGAACCGGTGTTCTCTCTGATGACACAGATTCTATTGTAAAAGAAGCGCTTTCCCTCTTTGAGAGTACTGACGGACTGTTTGATATTACCATCTATCCTCTCATGCAGTTATGGGGTTTTGCTGCGCCGGAAGCGGATCCTCTCTCCCTGACCGCTCCTCAGGCAGAGCATTTCTATCATGTCCCGTCCAAAGGCGAGCTGGAGGAAATCCTGCCGTTAATCGGATCAGAGCAGCTGTCCTACGATCCGCAAAACAGAGCGCTCACACTGGGGGAAGGCCAGACCATCGACCTGGGAGGAATCGCAAAAGGATACGCGTCTTCAAGGCTGATGGATGTCTTCCGGGAAGCCGGCCTCACCTCCGGCATGGTATCCCTCGGCGGGAATGTGCAATGCCTCAATACCAAACCTGACGGCAGCAGCTATAATATTGCCATACGGGATCCCTTTAAGAGCGGATCCGACTATGCCGCCGTCCTCCAGGTCCGTAATGAAGCCGTCATCACCTCCGGCGGCTATGAAAGATACTTCACCGACGAGGCAACCGGTATTACCTACCAGCATATCATGGATCCGCGTACCGGATATCCTGCACGCAGCGACCTTGCCTCGGTCTCCATCATCACCGGAAACGGGATGCTCGGAGACGGATTGTCCACTGCATTGTATATCATGGGCAGGGAAGATGCCGTCAGATACTGGAGAGAACACCGGGAGGAATTCGAAATGCTGCTCATCGGCCAGGACGGAAAGCTCTATGTCACGGAAGGGATCAAAGACCGGCTGATGATGCCGGA
>CACZQU010000559.1 GCA_902783305.1 uncultured Lachnospiraceae bacterium
ATCCAGGCCACCGGCGCCGATGGCCAGCATTCCGATCCCACCGCCGGTGGGCGTGTGGCTGTCGCTGCCAAGCAAGGTTAATCCGGGCACGCCGAAACGCTCCACATGCACCTGATGGCAGATGCCATTTCCCGGTTTGGAGCAGTATATACCGTGTTTACGGGTAACCGTTTGAATATATTGATGGTCATCAGCGTTTTCAAAGCCGGTCTGAAGGGTATTATGATCGATATATGCCACGCTTCGCATGGTTTTGACCCGCCCGATTCCCATGGCTTCGAACTGCAGATAGGCCATGGTGCCGGTGGAATCCTGGGTCAGTGTCTGATCGATCCGGATGGATATCTCCTCTCCGGGAATCAGATTTCCGCTGAGCAGATGTGCAGAAAGAATTTTCTGGGTCAGATTCATCTTCATCCTCCGAAAAAAGAGCGGCTGTTTCCATTGCTGCCGCACCGTACTTTACTGTCAGTCTATCGTCTCCTGGGAGGAAAATCAATGGATTCGGACCGAAAGAACACCAAAAGACCAGCAAACACAATAAAAACCGGCTGCTCTGGAAGGGAAACAGCCGGTTTTTTCCTGAAGAGGATGTCTTTTCCGCTTGTTCATGCAGCGGATGAGGACGGAATTATTTCTCCGTTTTTCCGTGAGGCGCTATCCTCACTTTCAACAGGCCCAGAAGGAAAATGAACGTCCCAAGACGAATGAGGAAATGCCAGAACCGCAGGATGGCCGCCTGCTCTGTGACCAGGTTCAGATATGTTGCGTTTTCACCGATCAGATACCAGAAGCGGGCCAGGATGGATGACAGAGCGACCGGTTTTTCGGGAACCCATTCCGGGAAGATGAGCAAGGGTTCCGTGATAAACACAGCAAGTGCATACATTGCCGCAAGGGTGAACGCAATGATCAACAGCGCGGCCAGGATTCGGAGAATAAAATAAACTGTAAGAGAAAAAGCATACTGCCGCACCATGCGCTGCTTCGCATCGGCAATCCAGAGACGTCCCCAGGACCGGATCAAAAGGATCCATTTTTTCATCCACAGGACTGCAAAAAAGAAAACCAGCAGACGGGGCAGGAGAGAAGCCCGGCTTTTTTCTCTGGGAAGACTGATAAAGGTACCACTGCCAAATACATTTTCAGTTTCGCTTCGCCAGAGTGTGGTAAAGCCGTCGCTGGCCCGGGCGTGGCGCACGGAGACGGTCAGCAGATCCGGTGTCAGACCGGCATCCGCACCCAGCGGAATCCAGACAGTCATTACATCTGAAGAACCAAGGGAACGATGGTGCTGAATAACCCCAATTACAGTATATTCACTTCCGGAGATCTCCACTTTTTCACCTAAAGGAGAAAGATCTCCGAAGAGAGAAAAAGCCACCCGGCTGTCCAGCACGGCAGAGAGCGAATGACGGCGGACTTCAGCATCGGATATTCCACGGCCGTCCATAAGCTTTTCAGGATATACTTCAAAGAAACGGGGACCCGCAAAAAGCAGCCGGACATCGCCGACACTGGTTCCCGAGGGACGGGAAACAGAGGTATGGCTCTTCTGGCCCTGAAGGGTCATGACAGGGCTCTCTCCGGCCCAGACAGAACCGGATATCAGCGTAGCATAATGGTCAAGTGCATCCCTGGCAGGAGATGAAACAGCAGAGGTGTCGCTGCCTGCGGAGGAACGGGAGGAAACATCAGAGGAAGTATCCTCCTCTTCCATAGAGGATTCCGCGTCTGAAGAATCATGCGGCACCTGCGGAGAGATGCTTTTGCTATCCAAGGCGGGCAGGAAGGCATACTGAAGCAGATCGGGACCGAAATGGATCCCGACCAGGGAAACCAGGATCAACAGGATGCCGAGCAATGTAAGGATGGAAAAGCGTCTGCCCGGTGAACTTGTCTTTCGTTCCGTTTCAGTCAAAACCAGTTTTCTCCTTCCTGTCTTTGATGAAAAGCTTTCCGACGGTACTGAACCTGTCTTGAAAACAGGCATATTCTGCCGTGACCCGGGATCAGTCTTCGTTGTCATAGGCCATAACGCTGTCTCCTTCGCTCAGCGACCTGTCCTCCTGATAGATGATCTGGGAGTAGGACAGATCCTCAACAACGGACACGATGGTTTCTGATTCGTTCAGTACGGTAACACTGTTTTTCTGAACAATGGTCTGGGTTCCTCCGAAGGTGGAGGATTGCCGCTGCGCCACATAAACATACCGGTCCCCTTCTGTTCCCCGAACTGCCGTGGCAGGGATCAGACAGGTGGAATCCTGCGCTCTGGAGGTGAGGCGGA
>CACZQU010000560.1 GCA_902783305.1 uncultured Lachnospiraceae bacterium
GATCGCGGCTGGACAGACGAAAGGGTCCAGGGGAGGAAAGTCCGGGCTTCATAGGGCAGGATGCCGGATAACGTCCGGTGGAGGTGACTCCCAGACCAGTGCAACAGAAATAAACCGCGCCGGGACTTCGGTTCCGGCGTAAGGGTGGAAAGGCAGTGTAAGAGACTACCGCCGTCCTGGCAACAGGGCGGGCACATGTAAACTCCATCCGAAGCAAGACCGAGCAGGAAGCGATACGGCTGCCCGCCGTGCTTCCAGGTGGGTCGCTTGAGCCTTCCGGTGACGGAAGGCCTAGATAGATGATCACCCAACGACATAACCCGGCTTATCGGCCTGCTTGACTTTTTTCGTGGTCTTCATCCGGCCGCGGCAGGAGAGTTGTTCAGTCATTGCAGAAAGGTTTGTGATTCTAAGAGGTAAGGAAAATGAAAGGAAAGATGAAAAGAGCATTTCTCATATTGGCTTTTGTCCTGGCTTTTGCATCCGTGCCATCTGCCAGCGCCAGCGCTTCTGCTTCTTTCGCGCTCAGCAGCAAGGCCGTTTCTCCGGGTCTGCACAAAAAGAACGGGCATATTGTCTATGTGCTCAAAGATGGTACCCTGTTCAAAAACGGCAAGAAGGTCGTCAAAGGATATGTGCATGTCTTTGACGAGAACGGCTGGAGAATCCGTAAATATAAATATTACAAGCCAGGCTGGGTTCTGAAGGACGGCAAGTATTTCTGGCGGCAGGACAATGGAAAGATTGTGAAAAAGACCGGTCTTTTCAAGCCGACGCCGACCTCAAAATATATTTATTATCTTGACGAGGACTACAGCAGAGCCTCCGGCCTGCGTACAGTGAAGGGAAAAATCTATTACTTTGTTTCCAACGGGAAGCGTTATACCCGCAGCGGCTGGAAGACCATTTCCGGCAAAAGATATTATTTTTCGAGAGCTTACCGTGCCCTGACCGGCGTCCACAAGCTTGACGGAAATCTGTATCTTTTCGGATCAGACGGTTCCATCCGGAAAAATGTGAAAAGCTATACCTATAAAGGACAGGAGTATCAGACCGATTCCAAAGGAGTGATGACTCTTGTCCCGCAAAAACCCCAGGAGAGCGCCTCTTCGCTCTACTGCCGTGAGCTGACGCAGAGATATATGAGTCAGCATACCTCTTCTGATCAGAGCAATTATGACAAGCTCCGGTCCTGTTTTTTCTATCTTCTGGCTTATCAGAATTTCTTTGTCTATCCGGATTATTATTATGATCTCAGCAATCCGGACTGGAGATACGATTTTGCCATCGATCTTCTGGAACGTGGAGACCTGGGCGGGGACTGCTATGGCTTTGCCTGTGTCGTCGCTTCCTGCGCAAGAGAGCTGGGGTATGAACCTTATGTGCATGTAGCCGCGGAGGATCACTGCTTTGTTTCGATCAATGGTCTGTACTATGATAATTCCGGCGGCGGGATTTTCGGAGGAGATTATCCGTCCGGCGATTACACAATCACTCATATCGTGAAGTTTTAAGTCATTGCCTTGCATCTGCTTCGGGTGATCTGCCCAAAAAGCAGATGCGAAGGAACATTGTGAATAAACAGGTACAAGTCCTATATGTGCTGGGAAGGGCAAAGGTTTTTGCCCTTCCTCTGTTTTTGAAGGAAGGAGTCATGTGCATGGCACTTGTGTCCAATGCGTTTATGCTCTTTGTCCTGCTGGCTCTTTTCGTATATTATCTGGTACCGAAAAAGCTTCAGTGGGTCATTTTGCTGCTTTTCAGCTGTGCGTATTATCTCGCCGGCGGTGTAAAATATCTCTTTTTTATTCTGTTTTCGATTATTGTCACCTGGCTTTTCGCTTTGCTGATCGAGAAAGGAAGGCAGGCCGGAGGATCTGCGGCCAGACAGAAAGCTTTATTGACAGTGGGGCTGATCCTGAATATCGGGATGCTGGGTGTGATCAAATATACAGGCTTTGCGGTAGAGAACCTGAACGCGCTGCTTCCGGTCACGCTGCCTGTCCCGAAGCTGCTGTTCCCTCTGGGAATTTCGTTTTATACATTCCAGTCAAGCGGATATCTGATCGATGTTTACTGGGACAGAACCAGAGCGCAGAGGAATATTTTCCGCTATGCGCTTTTTGTGTCCTTTTTTCCGCAGATCATGCAGGGGCCGATTTCCATCTATGACAATCTGGCCGGACAGCTTTATGCTCCGCATTCCTTTGACGGACAGAGGTTTATCAGGGGAAGTCAGAGGGTACTTTGGGGTCTTTGCAAAAAAATGATCATCGCCGACTGGGCGGCGGTTTTCGTCGACGCCATCAGCGCCAGCCCGGATCAGTACAGCGGAGTCGTGGGAATATGTCTCCTGCTTTACTATGTAGAGCTGTACATGGATTTTTCCGGGGCAATGGATGTGGTGATCGGAATCAGCAGCATGTTTGGAATCGATCTTCAGGAAAATTTCCGGCAGCCCTATCTGGCCGTTTCCCTTCAGAACTTCTGGCAGAGATGGCATATCTCACTTGGCGAATGGATGAAACGGTACGTGTTTTTCCCGGTTTCCCAGTCGGGCGCCGGACAGGCGGTCCTTCGCTGGGGCAAGAAAAAGTACGGCCGCAGGACCGGCAATTCGGTTCAGGTCGCGTTTTCCACGCTGATCGTGTTCCTGCTGGTCGGAATCTGGCATGGCGCGAGCTGGGTATGTGTCTGCTTCGGGTTGTTCAACGGGCTGGTGATTTCCGGCAGTGAGCTGCTGAAGGGCTTTTATCCGAAATGGAAAAAGACATTCCATCTTTCCGGAACGGGAAAAGGTTATCATCTTTTCATGATTCTCCGGACACAGTTCCTGTTTATCATCCAGTCGATCTTTGACTGTGCGGTGACGGTGAAAGGATCTTTCCATCTTCTGAAGCTTACCCTGACCCGTTTTGCCCCTGC
>CACZQU010000561.1 GCA_902783305.1 uncultured Lachnospiraceae bacterium
AAAAATAAAAAAGGGATAACATATTATCTGTTTTGCCTGAAGCAATACATGGATGAGTATCTGAAGTGTCAAGAGGGTTCCAGAGCCGAGGCGTATAAGAATAGGGCTTACGAGATATTGGAGAAGGATTTAAAGGAAAATGCTGAAATCTCGGATGAGGAGCTACTATCAGATGCTGCAGATGTCTTCTTTGTCTTCATATCCCTGTTTCGTGAGGGAAGTGCAAATCTGGATGATAT
Source organism: uncultured Lachnospiraceae bacterium (assembly GCA_902783305.1). Classification (GTDB taxonomy): domain Bacteria; phylum Bacillota; class Clostridia; order Lachnospirales; family Lachnospiraceae; genus Blautia_A. The sequence continues at coordinate 240 of CACZQU010000561.1, forward strand.
TGAAGACTTCGTTATTTCAGATGTTGATAATCATCTAAAAAAAGATGATGCTGAATTATTCAAACGGATATGGGAACATAAAGATCTTGTGCCGGATGGTATAAAAGATAAGGGCGGATTTCTTGGAATTGGAAGATCAGAAAAAGAAGAAATACGTGGAGTGAAACTGGTGTATTTCAATAACATGATCATGCTCAGCCGTTTGTTGCAAATGCTAGGGGCTTTTGGGAGGTAACGATGTATGTTAGATGGACTTGTTGAACGTATAATCCGAGTGAGAATGACGGATGCAATCGAACTTGATAAGTATCCACGTGCTGAAGTAGTTTTACGACATAGAAATGCCCGGTATAAGCCCTTTTTAAATGCTGAAATAGTCAAAACCGAAAACACAAAACAAGAGATGAATCCGGCAGAAATGCGAAAGATGATTTCAGACATCCTGCCTTCAAAGATTGATTTTCAGAATATGTCGAATGACTTAAAAGATCTATCAATATTGGTAAAGGATGTTGCCCAAAACCTGAACTTTACAAAAATCTGTTCATTTGTAAACATAGGTTTGTCTTGTGCAAATCTGGCGGTCAGTGTCGCAGGTTTTGTTATGGTCAGCAAACAGCTGAACGAACTAAATGCAGAAGTACAAAAAGTTTTACAGAATACGGATGATATAAAAAACGCACAAAAGAATAATAGGTTGTCTGAATACCAGAAGCTTATTATGAGATTTAATTCTATGTCATCGAAGCTAGGGAGGAATGAGAGTGTTCCGCTGGATGAGATGGAGGTATTGCTTATAGATATGCGTGCTTACATCTCTGAGATGGTAATGAATTTGAAAGATAAGGCAATGCCCATAGAATTGCTGCTAAAAGTAATTAATGCCCTGGTCCCGGCGTATACTCAGCTGTTTAACGAATTCTTGATGCAATATTATGTTGAAAAAGGTGAATTGCCAGCAAACTATAATATGTTTCTTGATCTATATAGCGAGATGAGTTCGGAGACGTATCATAGGATTATTATTGATCACCTTTTCCTGGAGGAGGGTATAAACAGTATTGATTCCTTTGATCTTTCTAATGTGCAGACACTGATTGGACTCAATTACCGCGTACAAATTGAAGATCAGGCTGAGCTGCTGACAACACTTGGAAGCAAAGAAGCAATAGAAGAGTTTGACAGAAAAATGGATGAATATATTAATTCCTGGGTTGAAGAAAATGCGTCTGAGTTGGCTACAGATTAATACTATGCATTATCCGTATTGAATTATGTACCGGCATTTTATGGAGGTACCGGTAGAAAATGAACCAATATGAGCAGGAAATAGTTGATACAATAGATGAGGGTGATGCTATGGCAAGAACAAGATTTGCGCTTAGCTGCGCATTGAGACATATTTTTCTGAATGATTTCGGATTGGACCGGACGTTCATTATGAAGGACCTTTCGGCGCTTATTATTTATTATGCGGATGAAACAACGCCGGCTGATATCATGTCCAATTACGAGAAGCTGAATGAATGGCTGCTCAGGTATGAACTTATGAAGCAGTTCCAGGTGAACAATGGTGAAGCTACCATCGATCAGATTGTAAACGATCTTAACAAAATCGATGTGACTGCTCTGATGCAGTATGTTAAGAAAAAAGCAACAGAAGCCGGAGATCTTACTTTGGAGAAGATCAAAGGTGACAATGAAAAGTGGTAGAATGGATAATAACATGAGAAGAAACAGGATAAAAAAGTCGACATCCGGTGTGATAAAACGGGTTATCACTTTTTTTATGATAGCGGTTGTTTCGGGCATTTTTCTGACATCCTGCGGATCGGCAGAGCAGAAGAAAGAACTCTCCTTTACTGAGATCGAGCAGCTTGCAGCAAACGGCGTATTCATTGTGAATTGGAATACGACTGAAGGAGAGTACAGTGCAGGAACGTCTTACGTTATGGACTCAGAAAAGCATGGAAGGCTTTTGGTGACAGCTTTCCATTATCTGTGGCCTGATGATGCAAAGACCTTCACCGGCGCACAGCTCCCGTCATATGTTCATGGAGGAGAGATTTATTATGCGCAGTCCGGAAAGGATAGTGGAGCAAAATTAAAATGTGATCTGATCATCCCTGATGCGGATGCCGTGCCCAATATTGCAAAGGATGTTGCGGCATTTACCATGAAGGGCGGGGAAAACCTGGCAACTCTGAAGCTTTCTGACCGGAAACCGGAACCGGGTGAGAAGATATACCTGCTGGCGCGTCTCTGGGATGGTGAGGTGATCAATGAACACTGTGTCTACGAGGCTCAGGTGATAAGCTGCGGAACGGATCAGATCATCTATACGATCGATAAGAAATACGGTACCACCATGGGAGCCAGCGGTGGCCCGTTAGTTGATAAATACGGCGAAGTAGTCGGAATGCACATGGCCGGCGACGGCAAGTACTACTACGGTCACGTGACCGAAAGCTTCCTGAAGCAGATAGATAATGGATATCTGTCAGATATAACCTACTGACGCTAATCGTTCCTCCGCTGAGCAGACTATGCTTAGTGGAGGATTTTATTATTTTTTTCGTTAAAATTGCGGAAAAACCGATCAAAATGAGCTCATTAATGAAAAAACATTCATGAAAAAAGCATGAAAAATCAAATCATCAGAGTCGATTCTAATGAAATGGAAGGTATTGTTATGGAACCAGAAGGTAGAGGTCGCTTCCAGGGAGACCAGTAAAAACAAAAGGTGTGTTATAATCCAATTGATAAAAAGAAACGCGTGCTGAAAGGAGAAGAACACATGAAGAATAATAACTGGATCAACGGAATCATAGGCCTTGCAGTTGCTGATGCTCTGGGATCTCCCGGACAGTTCAAGAGGCGCGAAGAGTTAAGAGAGAATCCGATCACGGAAATGGTATATTGTGACATCTACAATAAGCCGGCAGGCGCATGGACGGATGATACCAGCATGACGCTATGTATGCTGGACAGCATCCGCACGCTTGGCAGGGTGGATGCGGAAGATATCATGGATGCCTTTGAGGATTGGATGTTTGAGAATTGCTATACGCCGACGGGCGAAGCATTTGACAAAGGAAATACCTGCGTATATGCGATTGAGAAATATCATATGAACCACGATGTGGATACCTGCGGGAAAACCGGATGATTCGCAGTGAATCATCCGGCTGAGATAAGTGGTTTATTATTGTTTTGTCTGATGGTGGTCAGCTTTTATTTGGTCAAACATCTCTTCGGTGATACCGGTGCATTTTATGATATCATCCTTTGGCAGGTTATTATCCAACATTCGACGTACGACGTTTTCGGTAACTTCTTCAGTGACCCGTTCAGTAACTTCTTCAGTGACCC
>CACZQU010000562.1 GCA_902783305.1 uncultured Lachnospiraceae bacterium
GATGCGGGCATCGCCAACTGACGACAACGCAGCAGATGCTTGCGAAGACAAGTCAGAGGGCGGAGGTATTTAATTACAGTGCCTAAGGTAAGGAGATTACGGATGGAGTGTTATTTTGACAATGCTGCCACTACCCGCTGCTGTCAGGAGGCGGTGGATTTCATGGTCCGGGCTCTCAGAGAGGATTATGGAAATCCTTCGTCTATGCACGCAAAGGGTGTGGAAGCGGAAAAAATGGTGAAGGACGCAAGGGCGGCCATTGCCGCCACGCTGAAAGCCCAGCCCAAAGAGATTCTGTTTACCTCCGGCGGGACGGAATCCAACAATCTGGCTTTAGCCGGCGCGGCAGAGGCATTGAAACGGAAGGGGAAGCATCTGATTACTACCGCGGCTGAGCATGCGGCGGTACTTGCTCCGATGAGCCGGCTGCAAAAGCAGGGGTACGAGGTGACGATTCTTCCGGTGGATGAGGAGGGACTGGTGGATCTGAATGCCCTCGAGGCTTCGCTGCGCCCGGACACGATCCTGGTTTCTGTCATGTATGTCAATAACGAGGTGGGAACCGTCATGCCGGTGGAAGAAGCGGCAAATCTTGTCCACAGCAGAAGCCAGGCTGTTTTCCATGTGGACGCCATCCAGGCATATGGAAAATATCTGATTGCTCCCGGTAAGACAGGTATCGATCTTCTGTCTGTCAGCAGCCACAAAATACATGGTCCCAAGGGCGCCGGTTTTCTATATGTCCGGGATCAGGTCCGGATTGAGCCTCAGATCCTTGGGGGAGGGCAGCAGGGCGGAATGCGTTCCGGCACAGACAATGTTCCGGGAATTGTGGGAATGGCTGCGGCGGCGAGAAAAGCTTATGAAAACCTGGGGGAAAAAAGAGAATACTTATATACCCTGAAACAGCGTCTGGCTGAAGGGCTGACCCGGATACCGGATGTCTTTATCAATGGCCCGGAGCCCTCCATGGGAGCTCCGCATATTCTGGATGCCAGCTTTATGGGGATACGCAGCGAGGTTTTGCTTCACAGTCTGGAAGAGAGGGGAATTTATGTCTCTTCGGGCAGCGCATGCTCCTCCCACAGAAGGAAACCGGAGGGTGTTCTTTCTGCGATGGGTCTTTGCGCCCAAAGACGTGAGAGCGCCCTTCGCTTCAGCTTTTGCCCGGATAACACGGCAGAACAGGTGGATTTCTGCCTTGAACAGCTTGCCGGTGTGGTACCGGTGCTGAGGAAATACAGCAGGAGATGACAAGCAGATGATTTTTCATGCCTTTTTGATAAAATATGCGGAAATAGCCTTGAAAGGAAAAAACCGCTATGTCTTTGAAGACGCCCTGGTAAAACAGATTCGCACCGCCTTGTCACGTCTGGAGGGAGAGTTCGATGTGGTAAAGGAACAGGGCAGAATCTATGTTTACTGTCCTGGCGAGTACGATTACGAGGAAACTGTGGAAATTCTTACCCGGATTTTCGGAATTGTTTATATCTGTCCGGTGATGATTTTTGAGGAGCATGGTCTTCCGCAATTGTGCACGGATGTGGTGAACTATATGAAAGCGGTTCATCCGGATTACGATGGATCCTTCAAGGTCTGGACCCGGAGGGCGGATAAAAGCTATCCGATCGGGTCCATGGAGGTAAGCGCTGAGATTGGCGGAGCTGTTCTGGAAGCCTTTCCACAGGCGAGGGTGGATGTCCATCATCCCGAACTTAACCTCTCTGTCGAGATCCGCAGCCGGATTTATGTTTACTCCCGGGATATCCGGGGCGCCGGAGGAATGCCGGTCGGAACCAACGGAAAAGCCATGCTTCTTCTGTCCGGAGGAATCGACTCTCCGGTGGCAGGCTATATGATCGCGAAAAGAGGAGTCCGGCTGGACGCTGTGTATTTCCACGCTCCGCCGTATACCAGCGAAAGAGCAAAACAGAAAGTGGTGGATCTGGCTGAGCAGGTGGCAAAATACAGCGGGCCGATTCAGCTTCATGTCGTCAATTTTACGGATATTCAGATGGCCATCTATGAAAAATGCCCGCATGATGAGCTGACGATTATCATGAGAAGGTATATGATGATCATTGCCGAGGCTCTGGCAGGAAAGAGCCATTGTCTTGGCCTGGTCACCGGGGAAAGCCTGGGACAGGTGGCAAGCCAGACAATACAAAGCCTGGCGGTGACCAATGCGGTCTGTACCCTTCCGGTTTTCCGTCCGCTTATCGGATTTGACAAGCAGGAAATCGTTGAGGTGGCGAAACGGATCGGAACGTTTGAAACCTCCATTCTTCCCTTCGAAGACTGTTGTACGATTTTTGTCGCAAAGCATCCTGTGACGAAACCGTTGCTGCATGTCATCGAAAAATCGGAACGCAAGCTGGACGGAGTGATCGAACCGCTGGTTCAAAAAGCTCTGGAGGAAACCGAAACCCTTGTGATTCGCTGACCGCTTCCCATGAAAGGGTTCACCGGAAGCTTTATCTGGAAGTCGTCTTCCAGAGTGTGGTACAGGAAAAAAAACAGCGCCCCGAAAGGGCGCTGCATCCTGTTGAACTATGCGGCAAAGGAAAAAGATCCGGATGAACCATCCCAGAACCACAAGGAAATCTATGGATTACTTTTCATTCTGCAACATATTTCCCGACGACGCTCATGATCTCATCCAGCTGCTCTCCGCTGGAATGAATGTTGAGTGTAATGCTCCGGGACAGGTCGAGACTGAAGATACCCATGATGGACTTCGCGTCAATAACATACCTGCCGGAAACCAGATCAAAATCACAGTCAAACTTGCTGATCTCGGATACAAATTTCTTGACCTTGTCGATGGAATTAAGCGAAATATCGACCGTTTTCATTCGTGCTTCACCTCCTTCTGTCGATGGTGTATCCATCTTACTTTCAGTTTGGGAAAAAGTCAATAGCAGATCTCATATGGTTACAAATAAGAGGAGAAAAACATGATCCCGAAAAAAGCGGCGCTTCACAACCTGGGCTGCAAGGTTAATTCCTATGAACTGGAAGCCATGCAGCAGCTTCTGGAAGAGGCAGGATATGAGATTGTCTCTTTTGAGGAAAAAGCGGACGTTTATGTGGTGAATACCTGTACGGTCACCAACATTGCTGACCGCAAGTCCCGTCAGATGCTCCACAGAGCCAGAAAAAGAAATCCTGATGCTGTGGTGGTGGCTGCGGGCTGCTACGCCCAGACCGGGGGAGAGGATCTCTGTAAAGACGGAAGCGTGGACCTGATCCTTGGCACGAATCATAAAGGGGATCTCATCAAAGCGTTGGAGGAGTATTACCGCAGTGCGAAAAGAACCACAGAGGTTGATGATATCCGGGAAATCCGGGAATATGAAAATCTTCGGATTCACAGGACGGCAGAGAAATCCAGGGCTTTCATCAAGGTGACAGATGGCTGCAACCAGTTCTGCAGCTATTGCCTGATTCCTTATGCCAGAGGACGGGTACGGAGCCGGAGTCTTGATGAGGTGAGGAAGGAAGCCGAAGCGCTGGCGGAAGCCGGATACCAGGAAGTCGTATTGACCGGTATTCATCTGAGCTCGTATGGGACAGACCCTGGCTTTGGTACGGTTTCTTCCGGGGAAAGCAGTCTCCTCTCCCTGATCCGTCTGGTGAGTCAGATCGAAGGAATCCGCAGAATACGGCTGGGATCCCTGGAACCGGGTATCATTACAGAGAGTTTTGCTGAAGCTCTGGCCCGGACCGGAAAGATCTGTCCTCATTTTCATCTCTCTTTGCAGAGCGGCTGCGATGCGACTCTGGAGAGAATGAACCGGAGATACCGGACCTTGGAATACCGGGAAAAGTGTGGTCTGCTTCGAAGGGTATTTGATGATCCCGCTCTCACTACGGATATTATTGTAGGCTTTCCGGGGGAAACAGAGGAGGAATTTCAGATCTCCAGAGCTTTTGTGGACAGCATCGGTTTTTATGAAACCCACATTTTCCGGTACTCCCGGAGGGAAGGAACCAAAGCAGCTCTCATGCCTCATCAGGTACCGGAGGCGGTAAAGGCAGACAGGAGCAGGGAAATGCTCGGGATCAACCGGCTTCACATGCAGGAATATGAAACGGCGATGATCGGGAAAACTGCCGAGGTTCTGATCGAAGAGATCCGGGAAATCGGGACAGAGCAGTTTGTTTTAGGGCACAGCAGGGAGTATGTCCCCGTGGCGGTTCCTCTGCAGGGGAGCCTTCACGGGGGAGATCTCATCCGGGTAAGGATTACAGGTTTTTTACAGCCCCATATGCTGCGCGGCTTGTATTTTGAAACAAAGTAGGTTACAATCTAATATACGGCACAAATCATACCGGAGAAAGGAATCGGAAATGGCAGAGAGTAATCTTGGCAATACACAGTATTTCAGAACCGCGCCAGAGCAGAGGCCGGACGTCAAGGAGATCATCCGGCTTGCTTATGCCGCGATGGAGGATAAGGGGTATAATCCGGTGAACCAGATGGTGGGCTATGTCATGAGCGGGGATCCCACATATATCACCAGCCATAAGGGAGCAAGAGGTATGATCATGCGCGTGGAGAGGGACGAACTGGTAGAGGAACTTCTCACGGAGTATGCAAAGCACAGATGCTGGGAGTCGGGTGATGCGGATTCTGGGATTTGATTATGGCTCCAAAACAGTCGGTGTAGCAGTGTCAGATCCTCTCGGAATCACAGCCCAGCCTGTTGAGACGATCTGGCGGGAGAAAGAGAATAAACTGCGCCGCACCCTGGCCAGGATCGGGGAACTGGCCTCCTTTTATGAAGCACAGAAGCTTGTCGTCGGGCTCCCCCTGAATATGAACAGTTCGGTCGGGGAGAGAGGCGAACATACGATGGATTTCATGGATAAACTTGCCGCACGCACTCATCTGCCGGTAATCGCATGGGACGAGCGTCTTACAACAATGCAGGCAGAACGGGTTCTCATGGAGTCCCATATCCGCAGGGAAAGACGTAAGGATTATCTGGATGAGATGGCCGCAGTGCTGATTCTGCAGTCCTATCTTGATGCGGGCTGCCCGGAGCAGGGAAGAAATGAATACACTCAAAGAAACAACAGGCAGGACGCCTGAAAGCAGAAAGATTACCTTTATGGCAGACGACGGGAACGCCGTGGATTTTTATGTAGAGGAACAGACGATGATTGCGGGGACGACCTATTTGCTGGCATCAGATTCCCCGGACGAAGAAGCTGAGGAAGTATATATCATGAAGGATGTCTCAGATCCTGGCAGTGATGAGGCATTGTTTGAGATCGTCGAGGATGAGGAGGAGCTTCGCTCCGTTTTCAAAGTATTTGAGCAGCTGCTTTTAGATGAAGATACCGTCCTGCTGGAAGAATAACGGAGGTTGCAGGATTTGAAAAATGAAAAAAGACCCAATGCGAAAAGCGGCCAGGGGGCAAACAGAAGCGGCCATGGCACGGGTTACATAAATAGAAGACAAGGAAAACCGGCGGAAAAAGCATCGGTTCGGCAAAAGGCTGCAAAAACAGGAAAAAACCAGCCGGGAATGCCGGGGACGGTTTCCCAGCTCGACAAGCTGGTATTTAAAATGCCGGCCATGCCGGTAAGATCCACAAGGAGCCTGTCGGGAGGGACGAAGAGCCTGCCGGCGAGACAAGGGAAGAAGGCGAAAACTTCTTCTGCCAGGAAGCTCAAGATCATTCCCCTTGGCGGCCTGGAACAGATCGGAATGAACATTACAGCTTTCGAGTATGAGGACAGCATCGTTGTAGTGGATTGTGGTCTGTCTTTTCCGGAAGACGATATGCTCGGTATCGACCTGGTGATTCCGGATGTCACTTATCTGAAGGAAAATCTTTCCAAGATCAGGGGATTCGTGATCACCCACGGACATGAGGACCATATCGGCGCGCTTCCCTATGTGCTCAGGGATATCAATGTCCCGATCTATTCCACTAAGCTGACGCTGGCTCTGATTTCCAAGAAGCTGGAGGAGCATGGCCTTCTGTCCGGCGTCAGGATGAAAGAAGTTTCCCATGGCCAGGTGATCAACCTGGGGGATTTTTCCGTGGAATTCATCAAGACGAATCATTCGATTCAGGACGCTTCCGCACTGGCGATTTATTCTCCCGCCGGCATTGTTGTGCATACCGGCGACTTTAAGGTGGATTACACGCCGGTGTTTGGTGATGCCATTGACCTTCAGCGGTTTGCCGAGATTGGCAAAAAGGGCGTGCTGGCTCTGATGTGCGACAGTACCAATGCAGAGCGCCCGGGCTTTACGATGTCGGAGAGAACCGTAGGGAAAGTATTTGACAATCTGTTTAACGAGTACAAAAACTGCCGGATCATTATCGCTACATTTGCTTCCAATGTAGACCGGGTTCAGCAGATTATCAATACCGCATACCGGTTTTCCAGGAAGGTCGCCGTGGAGGGAAGGAGCATGGTCAATGTGATCTCTACTGCCGCGGAGCTGGGATACCTGCGGATTCCGGAACAGACCCTGATCGATATCGATTCGGTCAAAAACTATCCGGATGACAAAGTGGTGCTGATTACGACCGGAAGCCAGGGGGAGTCCATGGCTGCTCTGTCCAGGATGGCAGCCAGTATCCACAAAAAAATTACGATTAAGCCGAATGATGCGATTATTTTCAGCTCACATCCCATTCCCGGCAATGAGAAGGCAGTATCCAAAGTCATCAATGAGCTTTCTATGAAGGGAGCCCGGGTGATCTTTCAGGATGCCCATGTATCGGGTCATGCCTGCCAGGAGGAGATCAAGCTGATTTATTCCCTGGTCAGACCGAAATACGCTATTCCGGTTCATGGAGAATATCGTCATCTGACCGCTCAGCGTCAGGTAGTGGAGGATCTGGGCATCCCGAAGGAAAACATTTTTGTTCTGAAATCCGGCAATGTGCTTTCGCTCAACGAGTCGGGAGCCGGGATTTCCGGACAGGTGCATACAGGATCCATTCTCGTGGATGGTCTGGGTGTCGGAGACGTAGGAAATATTGTGCTGCGTGACCGGCAGCATCTGGCTGAGGATGGAATTATCATTGTTGTCATGACGCTGGAAAGACATAGCAATACGGTGCTGTCAGGACCGGACATTGTATCCAGGGGTTTTGTGTATGTCAGGGAAGCAGAGGATCTGATGGAGGAAGCGAACAAGGTCGTAAGCCGTGCGGTAGAAAACTGTCTGGATCACCATATCAGTGACTGGGTAAAGATCAAGTCTTCGGTAAAGGATGCCTTGAGCGATTATGTATGGAAATGCACCAAGAGAAGTCCGATGATCCTTCCGATTATCATGGAGGCTTGATAA
>CACZQU010000563.1 GCA_902783305.1 uncultured Lachnospiraceae bacterium
ATACCAGCGTTTTCCTTTGTTCTTTTTGTGAAAAGAGCTTCGTTTCTGCCAGACCTCTGTCAGCGCCAGCAGCACACCGTGATAAATCCCGTAAAGGAGATAAGAGACACTGATCCCGTGCCACAGCCCCATCACCGTCATGTTTACCATATACCCGGCGCAGGCTCTGGAAAGCCTGTCCGGAAACCATTTTTTCTTTGCGCACAGCATCACATAGCGGGTAAACAGGAAATCCCGGAGCCAATGCGAAAGGGTAATATGCCAGCGGTCCCAGAACTCCTTGATGTCTTTGCTCACGAAGGGAGCGTTGAAATTATCCGGCAGTTCGATTCCCATGATACAGGCGGTGCCCACAGCCATCCGCGAATAACCCGCAAAATCAAAGAACAGATACAGGCCATACGCATAAGCATACCCGATCCAATGGTACCAGCAGGATTGCTCACTGTCCAGAAAGCCCATTCCCTTGAAGGCGGCAGCGGCAATCACAAATTTGTACACTGCGCCCAGAAGCAGCAGCCACAGGCCCCTGGCACACAGATCCAGATATTCTTCCTTCTTCCGGCTTTTCCGGAAGTCTTCTGCGAACCGGCGGCTCCTGTCGATCGGCCCGGAGCTGAAGGAAGGAAAAAAGAGCATAAACGCAGCCGTTTCCGTGAAGGACAATTCTTTAATCACCCCATCGTACAGTTCAATCAGAAGCTGAAGAACCCGGAAGGTCAGGTACGAGATCCCGGTAAAGCCAAAGATCCCCGGGCGGTAAAAGCCTGATGTTTTGCTGAGGACAAGGGGAACCAGAGCAAGCAGCACAAATATATGGTACGGCGCTGCCTGCCTGCCTGTATTTTTCCGAATCCGCTCATAAATGAATACCAGACCAAAGGACCAGACCAGATAGAAAGCCAGCCAGAAGAGCTCTTCCTTTTTTCCGCCAAATACCATCAGGGTCATCAACACAGAAACCGCCAGCGTATACAAACCCTGTCTTTTCTCCAGAATTCCCAGCACAACTGCCGGAATCAGCAAAACCGGCAAAGCCAGAAAAAACAGCATTCCTTCATAGTAACTCATCGTGTACCGTCCTCATTGTTCCCTTTTCCCGCCTTTGCCTTCAACCCGGCCAGGCTTTTCCGGTCTGCCTTCCCGTTGGAGGTCATGGGAATTTCATCGACAAAAACATACTTTCGGGGAATCATATACTCCGGCAGAAATTCAGCCAGTGATTTCCGGATCCCGGACGCCATGTCCGCCTCCGTACCATCTCTCCCGCCCGGTTCCCGCAGAATATAAGCCGTCAGGCTGGATACCTTTCCTCCCCGTTCATTGGGAAGCACAACTGCGTTCCTGACCTCCGGGATCCGGCAAAGGTTGCTTTCAATATCTCCCAGCTCGATCCGGTATCCATGAAGCTTTACCTGCAGATCGATTCTTCCGCAGTAATGCAGGCATCCCTTTTCAAGATACCCTTCGTCACCGGTACGATATCCCCTCCAGCCTTTCTCTGTATTCCCGGCCTCAAAAAAAGCTTTCCGGGTGAGCTCAGGCTGGTGGTAATATCCCGGACTGACAGTATCACCGATAATCACGATTTCTCCTTTTTCCCCCTCCGCAAGCGCTTTCCCGTCCGCATCCCATATCTCGATGCGGGTTCCGGGTTTCGGGATCCCTACAGGCAGCGGCTCCTTATCGTCCGCGAGCGTTTTTGTCACCTCCACTCCCGTCACGGCTACCGTTGATTCCGTGGGGCCGTAAGTATTATAGATTCTGGCTCCGGGAAAATTCCGAAGGAGCTTTCGGGCTGTCCGGTTAAGCAGCGTCTCTCCGCAGAAAAGAAAAACCTTCAGTTCAGGAAGCAGCGACTCGCAGAAAGCAGGATCTGCCAGACAAACCTCTGCAAAGGAGGGAGTGGAAACCCAGACATTTGCACCGGAACACCGTAAAGCATCGAAAAGAGCGGCATAATCCGCCTGAACCGACCGGGAAAGGCAGAACAGAGTGCCCCCTGCCGCCATGCAGGTATACAGATCCATGACGGACAGGTCAAAGGAAAAGGGAGCCTGATTCAGAAAGACCTTCCTCTTCTCTCCTGCAAGACCGACAGACCAGTCCAGGAAGCGGTTCAGGCAATCTGATGTGATCTGCACACCTTTGGGGACTCCCGTGCTGCCGGAGGTAAAGATCATGTAAAACAGATCCTCTCCCTTTACGGACTTCTGGGGCAGGGGTGCTTCGTATCCGGGATCCGAACAGATCTCCCTGAGCCTGTCAGGCAGGATGAATTCCTTTGAGTTCATCCCCGCAAGACCATCCGATGGGTTCTGTGCTGCCAGGACGATCCGGGAGGGTAAGGCGGCAAGGATGCTTTGTATTCTTTTTTCCGGAACGGAAATGTCAATCGGGCAATACCCCCTTCCGCTTCTCACCAGTCCAAGAAAACAGACGAGCATCCAGGGAGATTTATGGCCATATACCGCCACCGGCAGCCGCTCCTCATCCCCGCCATACTCCAGTGTCTGGCAAAGCCACCCTGCCAGCCGCCCTGACCGCTTCCATAAATCACCGTAGCATAACACCTCACTGCCAGAAATGACGGCAATCCGGTCCGGATGTTCCACGGCAGTCCGTCGAATTGAATCGATCACATTCATCATCATTTTACTCTCCGTTAGTTTCAACGTGACTATACAGCCGTTTCTCCCTTCCTTCCAGATTCGCGCCTGTCGGTGCTTTCCCGCCCCGCTTCGCGTGGCTGAATCTGTCATGAAGGGAGGTGACAGCCTGCAGGCTGTCACCTGAAAATGCGCTTATCTGCCCTTAC
>CACZQU010000564.1 GCA_902783305.1 uncultured Lachnospiraceae bacterium
AGTTCCGCGATTCCCTTGTGGCATAGAATCCATTTCTATCTCCCCAAGGAGCTTATACCAAGGGGGTTCTATGCCTTTTTCAGTCTGCGAACTATGAGTAGCATGAGATGACACGGCTTTTCCAAGACAGTATGCTTTTCCGGCTACCAAGGGAAGGAGGCCAGAAAAATGGGTACTTATCTAAATCCTGGCAACAGCGGCTTCAAAGAGAAACTGAACACTGAATATGTAGACAAAACCGGTTTAATTGGCCTGATCAACAGAACTGTTGAAACCAATAATAAGCTTACATGTATCAGCAGGCCCCGCAGATTTGGAAAGTCCTATGCGGCACAGATGCTGTGCGCATATTATGATAAAACATGTGATTCCCATGAATTGTTTGCAGGATTTGAGATTGCGAAAGACCAGACATACGAGAAGTACATAGGAAAATACGATGTAATCTATCTGGACATGACTAATCTTCTGGGGAAGGTAACCCCGGAAGACCTGATTCCTTACATTATAAAAAAAGTATCAGAAGAACTAGGGAGCATATATCCCGTGGCAGCTGCAGCAGGTTCATTTGATGAGGTATTAGTCCGGACGGTAGATCACACCGGCAACAAGTTTATCATGATTATAGACGAATGGGATGCGCCAATCAGGGAAACACCGGAAATAGAACGGGATTACCTGAAATTCCTCCGGATGTTGTTCAAAAGCAGCGGCACCACTCCAAAGATATTTGCGGCTGCGTATATGACAGGTATCCTTCCGATCAAGAAAGACGGATCCCAGTCGGCGATATCCGACTTCCGTGAGTACTCCGTATTGGATCCTTTGGATTTTGCAAAATATGTTGGATTTACAGAGGAGGAAGTCAGGGGGCAATGTGAAAAGCATCATAAGAGCTTTGTGAGCATGAAGAGATGGTATGATGGCTATACGGTTGGAAATTTCCGCTCAATTTATAACCCGTATTCCGTCATGCAGGCTCTTGGCAGCGGCAGGTATAAGTCATACTGGAAGAAGACATCCGCTGCTGAGACACTGATGACCTATATTGATATGGATCAGGATGGGCTGCAGGACGACATTGCCCGTCTGGTTGCCGGGGAAAGCATCATTGTTGACACGGATTTTTATCAAAACGACGTGGAAACCTTTACCTGCAAAGATGATGTGCTGACACTTCTGATCCATCTGGGTTACCTGACCTATGAGGAAGTCGATGACTCCTATGGGGATGAGGGAGATGGGCTGCTGACCGGACTGGCGCGGATCCCCAATGAAGAAGTCCGGTCTGAATTTGAGAAGATACTGCGCAAGGCAAAACACAAGAGCCTGATTCAACTGGTGAAGAGGTCAGACCAGCTTCTGAAGGATACAATTGCGGGAAACTGTGAGGCAGTGGCGAAAGCCATTCAGGATGTCCATGAATCGCAATACGCTCCAACCTGGTATAATAACGAACAAAGCCTCCGATATGTGGTGAAGATGGCATATATTTCCAGTGTGGATCAGTACGGGAAGGTTGAGGAACTGCCTACAGGACACGGAATTGCAGATGTTGTTTTCGTCCCGAAAAGACATTCGTCCCTGCCCGCAATGATCGTGGAACTGAAATGGGACAAATCATCAGAAGGAGCAATCCGCCAGATCAGGGAGAACAACTACCCGAAGGCGCTTGAGCAGTTCGAGGGGGAAATACTTCTTGTAGGGGTCAATTATAATGAAGCTATAAAACAACATACCTGCATGATAGAGAAATATCGTAAATAGAAATGATGTCATTTCCTTACTCGTTATTCCATTGAAGTTCCATTACTCCGTTGAGGACACCATCGTGGTATTACAAGGATTAGAGGAGGACAACTGTGAAAGTACGTGTTAAAGATGCTGTTAAGGATATAAGCCCATATACATCCAATGGAGATGTTTTTGACTTCTCCGGTTTCACAGGTACCTGCAGAAAGAATGAATTCTATGACGATGAAGAAGTAGTTATCGTTTCATTTGACAAGAGAAGCCTTGCTCTTCTTCCACAGGCATACATCGACCACGCAGATGAAGTTGATGAGGATTATTCCAGGTTCGGATTCTATAAAACGGATCTTATTGTTATAGGATAGATATCAAGAAGGAGAAAAACTCTATGTTACCGATTCCAGAGGAGGTTTCCTTCCTCTAAATGAAATTATCTAAAAGCAAAAGGACACATAAAGACTGGCAGCACAGTGGTACCGTGTTACTTTACACGTATTACCGGGATGGATATCAGGTGACTTTGGATAGTCGGGAACGTCAGAAGGCAGATGAGATCATAAACTATCCTTGGATGCAGCCGGTGAATGATACGCAGGCTCAGGAAGATCTGAAAAAGGCTTTCCCGGATGGGAAACCCAGCGTGGAGGAGTTCATCGAGTTTGTTGCCAGGATGGCAAAAAAGATTGACGATGACCTGCCATTCAGCTAAATAGAGGGTATTGGAATGAACCGGTTTCTGGAGTACCGGTGGCAATAGAGACATCCCAAATCCCTGTGCGCTCAAATAGGAGGTAACGGTTTACGGGAAAGATGATATCCGGTTCCTGCTTCCTTGCGGGACGGAGATCAAAACATGAGAACAGAATACAGCCCTGCCGGATGTGAAAGTCTGGCAGGGCTTTTGTTCGTCTTCATAGACAGTTATCTTGAAAAAAGAGTCTGTGATGACGTAGTTATATCCAGCATGATGCAATACGGCATCCTGTTCGGCGTAGTGCTCGCGACAATAGGCATCGCATTTTCTGAGAAAATTCCGCCTGCGCCTTTATTCCAGCACAAAGGCAATATCCTCAAGGCTTGCGCTGGTGACAGAGCCGTCATCGTCAGAGATTACCTGCCTGATAACCTCCTTTTTCATTTCCTGAAGCTCCACTACACGCTGCTCTATGCTGTCCTCCGCGATCAGCTTGATGACCTCGACGTTCCGTTTCTGACCGATCCGGTGAGTCCTGTCCGATGCCTGATTCTCAGCGGCTGCATTCCACCAGGGATCCAGATGGATAACGGTATCCGCGCCTGTCAGGTTCAGCCCGGTGCCTCCGGCCTTCAGCGAAACCAGGAACACATCCTTCCCGCTTCCATTATTAAAGGAATCCATCATCTCTATTCTGTCCTTCGCGGAGGTCGCACCGCTCAGGAAATAGGCGGGAATGCCAAGCTTATCCAGAATCCGGCCGACGGCTTCGAGTGCTTTCACAAACTGGGAAAAAATCAGGATCCTGTGATTCGCGTTCAGATATTCCGGTATCAGCTTCTCCAGCATATCCAGCTTTCCGCTTCCGGACGAATAGTTGTCGACGAACATCCCCGGATCCACGCAGATCTGGCGAAGTCTGGTAAGGTACGGCAGAATATCAAAAGCCTTTCCTCCGTCCTCCAGTGCTTTTCTGGCCTTCATACGGTATGCGTCGTAGACCTTCCTCTGGCCTTTGCTCATCTCAGCCGACAGGATCCGCTCATATTTCGGCGGAAGGTCCTCAAGGACATCCTCCTTCACCCTGCGCAGGATAAAAGGCCCTGCTTTGCGGGCAATGGCTGTGGTATCGTTCTCCTTAAAGCAGGAAAGCTCCTCGAAGTATCCGGGCATGATGTAATCAAAAATACTCCACAGATCCACAACGCTGTTTTCGATGGGTGTCCCTGTCAGGGCAAAACGATGATTCACCTTCAGCTCCTTTACGGATTTCGTTTTCAGCGCGTTGACATTCTTGATATACTGCGCCTCGTCCAGAATCCCGTAATTAAACTCTCCGGAATATTTGGCAATGTCGTTCCGGAGCGAATCATAAGAGGTGATATACACTGCTTTTTTCTTATAATCTATGGAAGAAATCTTCGAGGTTCGGGAACTGTCCGGACCGTAAACCGCCACAACAGGAGTCCTGCCGTCAAAACGGGAAAATTCGCTGACCCAGTTAAAGACAAGGCTCTTGGGACATACTACCAGGCTTGGCTTTCTGGTGTTGTCGGATTTGATGAGCGCGATCACCTGGATCGTCTTCCCCAGTCCCATATCATCCGCCAGAATCCCGCCCATGCCGTACCGGGAAAGAATGGAAAGCCAGTTGAAGCCCTCCACCTGATAGTCCCGGAGCTCTCCGTGAAGCGCCGGGATCTTGATCTCCGCTTCCTTAAAGGACCGGATTTCATCGATCATGTCTCTGAGATATTTATCGATCCTGCAGCTTTTTTCATGGGCAAAAGCCTTTATGGCGGTCACCATGGAGATCTTCTTTTTCTGGTACAGATCCTTCGGATCCAGCCCGAAGTCCTTCACCGTCTCCTCAAAATCCCTGGCGGCTTCGCTGTCCAGATCCACGATCCTGTCTCCCGTGAGCAGAATGTATTTTTTCTTTCTCCGGATCGCGCTGATGATCTTCTCCAGCTCCTCCTCTGTATATTCGCTCTTTTCCAGAAAAGCACTGAGAATATCGTTTTTGTAGGTCACCCGGATCACAGGCCTTCCGACCGATTTCAGTTCCTTGCTTAGCAGGCGGTCTGAAAGATATACATTCGTAAGGCTTTTCAGCCTTGTAAAATCCATCTTGAAGAAGGAGAGAACCCGGCTCTCCTCCTCCAGCCTTCCCTCCACAAAGCCCAGTTCGGACAGATAGTGTTCCAGCAGATCGTACTTCGCAAGATCAATCCGCTCGCTTAATTTCTCAGCGGAAACCGGTTTGTCATCCTTGAGGATTTTCGTTTCCCGGGTGATGATGCCGCGTTCAAAGTCAAAGTAGGTATTCAGCCTGATTTCGCTCAGCCGGAAGTCTTCGGACACCTTTTTGTCCACATCGAACAGTTCAAAAAACCGGGAATAAATATTCTTTTTGAAATCCTTGAGGATAGGCTTGATCCGGATCGAAGGGTTCCGGTACACCAGCTCGATGAGGCCGATTTCCTCAGCAGTGCCGGCAGCCCGGTCGATTACCAGTGAAGGCGCGTCCTTCCTTCGTGTCACCAGATATCCCTTCCCCAGAACATTCAGAAAGATCTGGCCGGCAGACAGATCCGTATCCAGGACATAGTCCCCTGTGATCTTCAGGCGTACGGTCTGT
The DNA here is from genome assembly GCA_902783305.1 of uncultured Lachnospiraceae bacterium. GTDB lineage: Bacteria > Bacillota > Clostridia > Lachnospirales > Lachnospiraceae > Blautia_A. Next base: position 5,088 of record CACZQU010000564.1, read on the forward strand.
TTTTCCATGCGCAGAAGGCAGGGTTCATCATTGAACCAGATCGTCCTCCCGGTAAAGTTTTCCAGAAGACTTCCCAGCAAACTGTCGTTCACCCTGATATAGCGCTTGTTTTTGGGATCAGACGGGCGGCCCTTTGTATACCTGGCTGCCATCAGCTGCCTGATCATCACCGCGTCCGATTCCTCCAGGTTGTCCGGATCATGGGTCAGGATCAGATCCTTCCCGTATTCGATGGTCTGGGCGCTTCGAAAGGCATCGATAAAGAGGGAGGCATCCTTCACAACATAAAGCTTTGTGTTTCCTACTCTGAAGGCCAGCACATTGGAGCCCGACTCCCGGTAGACCAGCCAGTCGATCTTTGCTTTCTCTGCCGGCCGTAAAATGATCTTCTCCGCCTGAATGCTCTCGCACAGCCGTTTGTATTCCTGTGAAAATTTCCTGTTATTTTTCTCAAAGAGAAACGTATCCACAGCATCCTGGTTCTTTTCAAGCGCTTTCTGGTAGGCTTCCTCTTTTCCCTCCAGACATACCTTTCTCACCACCTCATCCGGATAAGGAATTTCCCTGATGAGGAATCTTCTGTCTGTGATCTCCCCGTTTTTTTCTTCCATGGAAATCAGATCGAACTGCGGTGAATCCGGATCCGTCACCTCAAAGCATACCTTGAAGCTGTCATTCTTATTGACAATATGATAATCACAGGCAAAATAATTCTTCAGTTCTTTTTCCGGCGCCCCCTCTCTGATCTGCTTTTTTGGCAGGGCCAGGTTCAGTCTGTAGGCCACATAGGAAAGCAGCAGACGGTTGTCGGAAAGAAGAGCCGTTTTCTCCAGGACAGCCTCCTTTAATCCCTTTTCCCGTGAAAAATACATCCTGGACAAAGTGCTCAGGATAAAACGTCCTTTCAGAATGTCATCCTTGTCATTCAGCAGCTCATCCATCGTATAGAGGAAGCTGTTCTTCGTAAGAGGCGTATTAAAGATCAGCTCCTGCTGCTCTTCCCTGGTAAAACTCCTGATCTCTTCGACAGAAAGTGAGATATTCTTCATTCTGCCGTACAGCGCAACCATTTCTTTCCGGGGAAGCCTTGCGGCCAGTTCCCGGCATACCTTTTCCGCTTCCTTTCCGCCCAGGACATTCAGCTTTTCCGCGACGGTACTGATCTGTCCGGTATCTGCCTGCGGATCGCCCGCGATCCGCAGAAGGTAGGGTAAATCCTCTGTTTCCAGCTTCTCTTTTCCTACGGCATAATAACGGAGAAGGCCTTTGTCATCTTTGCGGTATTTCAGGAGAAATTCCTTGTAATCACTATCGGAATAATCCCCCTTATTTTCCATTTCCTTCCGCACTCTCCCGTATTCCTTCAGGATTCTCTTGAAACAGGCCCTGTTGGACCGGCGCTGCCGGCCTTCATAATCCTCCGGGTCCGCAAAACCACCTGGCTCAATGACAGCATGGTAATAGCCTTTATCCTCAAAAAGGGCAAGGATCATCCAGGCATAATAGTCCTCAAGGTAATGGGCATCATAATCATAATAAGGACTAAGGCGGAGAACAAATGCATGCAATGCCTGATAGTAATCATCGCTTTGTGCCGCGTCCGCAAGACTGACAATCAGGCGGAGCTTCTCCATGGAAGCTTCTGAGAAGTCCCCGATGTCTCCGTCATTGCAGGCAGCAAAAAGACTGTCTTCCAGAAAGAGGGACTTATCCACCGGCTGCCGGGAGGTGACATAGGCATGCTTCAAGGCAAGGATCCTGGTTCTGCAGAAGCTCCCTGCAGCCCTTATATGAACGCAATTCTCCTTCCTGCAGCTGCATTCCGCATCATAGGATATGTTCCTGTAGTATTGCGTGCGGATGTGCTTTGAGACCGATATGTTTACGGAGGTTTTTCCCGTTTTCAGCGTTACGTCAATGCTGCCGTCATCCTGGAGCGCGAAGCTGCACTCCCCTCCTTTTACAAAGGCGTCCAGCTCCTTCTCATTTGTGTTCCAGTACGAATACGAAAAACGACCGGGGTCAGAGATCCTCAGCAGCTCCGAAACTTCCTTTACTGTGTCCCTGGCTGTGTCTGTCGCATCCCATGGGAGAAGAGTCCCATCCTCGGAAAAAACCAGATACTTGTTCGGGGAGGTGGTAAAGTAAATGCCAAATCCATGCTCTTTATTCAGGGTATAGCCCCAACTGCTTATATCCATGCTGTGAAATCTCCTCTTCCGGTATGCAGGTTTTCTGTGCCTGCATCTTCTCAACAGCGCAGGTTCAAACCTCTTCTTTACTTTATCACAAAGAAATCCTTCATTCAATCGGAAAGTGTTCTTCACCGGAATCGCCTGATGAAAACAGATACTGTCCCAGGTTCGAAAGTTGTCGTAAAGGCATGCATTTCACTACGCCGAGTGGGTGAAGCTGCACCGTTGTGGTCTGTGTTCTGTGAAGGGATCAATCAGAGGGAAGGTTCCGTCATCCATCCCAACAAAGAAAGCGGCAAATCCGGCAGAGCATAAAAGCACGACAACCGCGAGCCATTTCATGCGGCCCGCATTCCGACGTTTTTTCTTTTCATTTGTTCCCATAGGTTTTCAGACTCCTTCAATAATTATGCTCAGACAGTCTCCTGAGTGATTTCCTGACTGTCTTCGTATAAAAAAGCCTCTGGAAGTCTCATATCTGTTGTGTTATACTGTGTCGAATAAAATCAGGAAAGGAAGTCAGGATGTCATATCATGTCACATCAACTTGCGAAAACACACCAGATCAATATGCTTACCGGAAGCTTCGCAGACAAGATTATCCTTTTCGCCCTGCCCCTGGCCGCCAGCAGCATTCTCCAGCAGCTTTTTAACGCAGCAGATCTTGCCGTAGTGGGCAGGTTTGCCTCTGCCCAGGCCATGGCCGCAGTCGGAAGCAACGCTTCCGTCATTAACCTGATCATCAGCCTTTTTGTCGGCCTGTCTGTGGGAGCAAACGTTGTGATCGCCAGCCTGATCGGCACAGGCCATCAGGAAAGAATCAACGAGGCTGTCCACTCCATCATCGCGGTCAGCGGGATTTCCGGCATTTTTCTGACCGGCGCCGGATTTTTCCTCTCCAAGCCGATTCTTATCCTTATGGGAGCTTTCTTGATGCTCCGTGCAATACGCCTGCACTGGTTCAGGTATAATGCCTTTAATGCGTTGTCGCTGGCAGCGGCAGATGGCAGATGGTCATGATAATATATAGCTGACAAGGACGACCAGCCGCTGATGCCGACTTTCAACATCAGATAGACCAGGGAACTGCTGAAAGCAGTAAAAAGTGAAAATATTTTTACTAAACATTTTTGAGGAATTGATTCCTGTGGAAAAGGGCAAAAGGACACGCTGCCCATTTGTTTTGTCGACAAGGTGGATGTCAATGTTAATGAAGGAGACGAAGTATGGCGTCCCGAAGGACGTCAGTAAGTCGGGCATCTGAAAAGTGCTTTCAGAGAGGAGAAAAAAAATGAAAAAGGGGATTCTGGTAACATTTATCACTTTATTGATTATGGCTTTTTCGAGCTCTCTGGCAGTGGGAGGGGAAGCAGAGGATCTGCCTGATGATGTGCGTCTGGTGCTTGTTAAATGATTTTCAGTGGTGGCTTGCACGGACAGACGATGACGAGTGGGAATTACTTAGCTGGGGATATTAAAGAAGTGTGTGATACTTTCTGACCAACCGCGCCAACACCTGGTGCCAGACGCGGATTGACCTGATTCCTGACCTGATCTCGGAACACCCTGCGGATACCGGGAGAAGTATTACATCTTCTTCAAAAATGATGAACCTGGAAAAACCATGCATTTAGATGACCTGTGGCGCAAAAACCAGCAGACGTTCCTGGCGCTGAAGGACTGGAAGGAAAAGGTAGTGAAGGATACGGCTAAGAAAGTTGTGAAGAAAACCGTAAGGAAAAAAGCGGAGAACGCAAGATTCTCTCCCCTCTGATGATAGTTGTTTTAGTATAGAGCTTTTTCATAGAGCGTACAAGCCTCTGGGGGAATATTATTGATGACTCCAGTGAAAAAAGCCATCCCTCCACTTGCGGGCAATCTCGCAGTGAAGCA
>CACZQU010000565.1 GCA_902783305.1 uncultured Lachnospiraceae bacterium
TACAGAAAACAGCTCCCTTTGCAATGGTATTGGTGCTCAGGCCTGTCTCATCGAGCACCTCGACTCCGATGATCTCGGCTTCTTTGCTTCCGTATTCCAGAAGCTCCGGGTTCCAGACAAGCCCCCGTTGTCCACCTGCAGGGGACAGCGGGCTGTCCACGGCAGGCTCCAGGGCTGCATGCTCCTCTTCCCTGACCTCGGGCTCAGCATGAAACGGATCCTGACCCACCAGCAGCTGTTTATATTCATCCACCATCGCCTTTGGCGATCCTTCATCCAGCATGTCGCCATGATGAAGAAGGATTACACGGTCACAGTACTTTGATACGCTGCTCAGGTCATGGCTGACAAACAGGATCGTCTTTCCTGCCCTTTTGAATTCTTCAAACTTATGATAGCATTTGGCCTGAAAAAACACATCTCCAACGGAAAGCGCTTCGTCCACCACCAGAATCTCGGGATCAATATTGATCGCGAGAGCAAAAGCCAGCCGCACGAACATTCCGCTGGAATATGTCCTGACCGGCTGCTGGATATAGTCTCCGATGTCCGCGAACCGGAGAATCTCCGGAACCCTTTCTTCGATCTCTTTGCGGGAAAAGCCCTGCATGGTTCCGTTCAGATAAATGTTTTCCATGCCGGTATATTCCATGTTGAATCCGGCTCCAAGCTCGAGCAGCGCCGATATCCTTCCCCCCACCTGAACATTTCCGGCCGTCGGGGTCAGTACTCCGGTGATGATCTTCAGCAGCGTCGATTTTCCGGATCCGTTGACGCCGATAATCCCCACACATTCTCCCTCTTCAACCTGAAAAGAAACCTGATTCAGCGCATAATGCTCGCGGTACAGCTGCCGTTTTTTTGACAGTCCCAGCGAATCCTTCAGCCTGTCGGAAGGCTTGTCATATAGCTTGTACATTTTCGTCAGGTTTTCCACCCTGATCATCGGGTTTTCCATCTTTTCTTCCTCATTGATAAGCGTAAAGGTCTGTCCGGTTCACAGCACATCCGCAAAATGAACCTTCAGCCGGCCGAAAACCCACCCTCCGAAAAGAAAAAGGATTCCCGTCACAGCCCAGAAATAGATGGTCCACAAGGGCTTATGCCAGAACCCTGTATGAAAAATCAGGCTGTCCCGATAGCCGGACACCACATAATACATCGGATTCAGTTTCAACAGTTTCGCAAGGACAGGGTGAGCAGCCAGAGCCGTTTTGTCAACCCACATGATCGGAGTCAGCCAGACTCCGACCTGGAGGGAGATCTGAACGATCTGCGAAAGATCCCTGAAAAGAACCGTGACTGCGCTGGTCGTATAGCAGATCCCCAGTCCCAGGCAGGCCGCGCAGAAGCAGTAGTAGAGCATCTGTACACAGGAAAAGCCGGGAAAGCGCCCATACAACGTAAACAGCACCAGGGTAAACAACACGAAAAACCCGTGGACGATCAGGGCAGAAACCAGCTTGACCACGGGAAGAACATGAATATGAAATACTACCTTTTTGACCAGATAATTGTACTCCAGCAATGAGGAGGTTCCTCCAACCATGCTGTCCTGGAAAAAAAACCACGGGATGATCCCCGCCACCAGATACAGGACAAACGGGATATTCAGATCTCCGGTATCTGCCCGAAAGCCCACGGAAAAGACAAACCAGTAGACCAGGATGGTGACAACAGGCTGTACAAAAGCCCAAAGGATGCCAAAGTAGGATCCTGCATACCGAACCCGGAAATCATTCACGGCGAGATCCCGGATCATCCTCCTGTCCCGGTACAGGCTCCGGATATACTTTACTACCTGGTTCATGGCCTCTCCTTGCTGCTAAGCGGCATTCCCGCCTCATCGTGCTCCTTCGCCTTTTTCCCGGCCGTATACTCTGCCAGACTTCCCCATTTCATATCCTTCGGGGACAGGATCGGCTTGCTTCCTTCCGGAATCGGCCAGTCGATCCCAATCTCAGGATCCTTCCAGCTGATCCCGCCTTCGTCATCCGGGTGATAAAAATCCGTGCATTTATAACAGAATTCCGCTGACTCTGAAAGAACCAGAAAGCCGTGGGCAAATCCCTCCGGGATAAAAAACTGCTTCTTGTTCTCCTCGGATAAAATCACCCCGAACCATTTTCCATAGGTCCCGGAGTTTTCCCGAAGGTCAACCGCCACGTCAAAGACCTCTCCTTTTACTACCCTGACAAGCTTTGCCTGCGGATACCTGATCTGAAAATGCAGGCCTCGAAGGACACCCTGAACCGAGCCGGACTGATTGTCCTGAACAAACACTCTGTCAATGCCTGCTGCGGAAAAATCCCGGTAATTGTAAGTCTCCATAAAATATCCTCTGGAGTCCCCGTATACCGCAGGTTCAATCACCTTCAGTCCTTCAATTTCCGAAGCTGCTCTCACCGTTATTTTTCCCATCGAAAACCCTCTCTTTCCTGATACCTGTTTTCAGGTAACTGTTCAGCCCTCGTAAAAGCATAAGCGTCCGGTCGTCGTGCCTCGCTCAACGTAAGGGGAAACTCTTATGCCTTTACGCGCTGAACAGTACGTTTATTCTTATGATGTCTGGTTTATGCATAAAAAGCATGGACCGCATCAATGATGTACAAAGCTTCCTCCGGCTTCAGATCATAGAACATGGGAAGCCGGATCAGTCTCTCGCTCTCCCGCGTCGTGTATCTGTCCTCTCCGGAAAAATAACCAAATTTCTGTCCCGCGGGGGAGGAATGAAGGGGCACATAGTGGAACACACTGTATATTCCTTTTTCTCTCAGCCAGCCGATCAGCCGTGTCCTCTCCTCAAGATCCTTCGCCTTCAGATAGTACATATGGGCGTTATGGCGGCAGCCCTCAGGGATCACGGGCCGGCTCACCAGTCCGGATTCCTCCAGATCCAGGAAAGAATCATGATAAAGCTTCCAAAGAGAAAGCCTCTTCTCATTGATTTTGTCATGCTCTTCAAGCTGAGCATAAAGATACGCCGCGTTCAGCTCACTGGGAAGATAGGAGGAGCCATAATCCACCCACCGGTATTTATCCACCTGCCCGCGGAAGAACCGGCTTCTGTCCGTTCCCTTTTCCCGCAGGATCTCCGCCCGCTCCAGCATACTGTCATCGTGAAAAAGAAGCGCTCCGCCTTCTCCCATAGTGTAGTTTTTGGTCTCATGGAAGCTGAAGCAGCCAAAATCCCCGATGGTTCCCAGCGGCTTCCCCTTATATTCCGACTCCACTCCCTGCGCCGCATCCTCCACGACCTTCAGTCTGAAGGCTGCCGCGATATCCATAATCGTGTCCATCTCGCAGGCAACTCCGGCATAGTGTACAGGCACAATCGCCCGGGTACGGGGGGTGATCGCCGCTTCCACCTTTTTTTCATCCAGATTCAGTGTATCCGGACGGATATCGGTAAAAACGATTCTCGCTCCTCTGAGGACAAAGGCATCCGCCGTGGATACAAAGGTATACGAGGGCATGATCACCTCATCTCCCGGCTGTATGTCCACCAGGTAAGCCGCCATCTCCAGCGCGTGAGTGCAGGAGGTCGTGAGCATTGCGTGCCCTGCATGATATCTTTCTTTCATCCAACGGCTGCACTGCTTCGAGTAATAACCGTCTCCGCACAACGCCCCTCTTCGAACCGCGTCAGCAATATACTCCAATTCCTTTCCCACCATGGCAGGTCTGTTAAAATCGATCATGTAAATGCTCTCATCCTTTCGAGTGCTTTTCCTTCTCTCCGCCTGAGGAAGGATTGAAATTGACCGTGTCCCGGACAATAAACTGAGGCGTCCTTCCCTGATCCAGAATCAGGGTTCCGATATATTCCCCCAGCACACCCAGCATCAGAAAAGTAATCCCGAAAAAGACCAGCATGGCACACATCAGAGAAGACCAGCCGATGGGGATTGCCGGATGAAGAAGCTTTCTGACCAGAACGATCAGGGCTCCGATAAAACCAGCCGCGGAAAATACCGTCCCTAAAACGGAGGACACGCGCAAAGGAACAATCGAATAATTCAATACTCCAAGGAAAAGCCGGAATGCTTTCCCGAAGGTATAATTGCTCTTTCCGCTCTGCCTCGCGAAATGCTCAATCTCAATATTCGCAATATAGGAGGTCGTGCGGAAAAAAAGCATCTGAAGATATAAGCTGTAGTTTTTGTAACGGATGACCTCATCCTTCACATATTTCCGGCAGCACCAGAAATTGCTGGCTTCCAGTCCTTTGGGTCGTTTTACCATGTGCCACTGAACAAAAGAAGCTGCCTTGCTGACCAGATTTTTCATCAGAGAAAACTTTCTTTTCCTGAAAATCCCGAAGACGATATCATACCCCTCGTCCATCTTGCGGATAAACGCCGGGATCTGGGAAGGGTGAGTCTGAAGATCGTCGTCCATGCCCATGATGTAATCGCCCTGTGCGTAATTCATTCCCGCCATGATGGCATTGTGCTGGCCGAAATTGCGGGAAAGGTTAATGCCGCGGACATTCGGATATTCCTGTGCCAGCTTCCAGATCTCATCCCTGGTGCGGTCCGGAGAACCGTCATTGACCAGGATCATTTCGCATTCGACCCCCTCCAGCCGCGAAACCTCCCGCAGGGAAAGCTCCACCACCTCACGTATCGTTTCTTCTGAATTGTAACATGGAATAACTATCGATAAAAGCATTTTTTTCTTCTCTCCTGCAAGGGGGTACGATTCATGGTTTACCTGTAAAGCCACGCGCGGGCGAATGGTACCCGCTTCCTCAGCTTTTTCAAAGAGTTATAACGAAAAGACCAGAATTCCTGCCAGGATTAGGGCAAATCCCGCTCTCTTTCTCCGGCTTACCTTTTCCCCGCAGAAAAGCCATCCGAGCACGGCTACCAGAGGATAGCTGACCGATTCCACGGCCGGAGCCCAGGACAAGGGCAGCGTTCTGAGTGCCAGCAGGGTCAGGATCGTCGAACCGAAAAGCAGGAAATATCCGCCGGCCACGTATGGATTCAGGTATTCCGACAGCAATGACCGATGTGTCCTTCCCGCTGATTTTTTCAGCAGGATCTGTGCAAAGGAAGCCGCCGTCACCGATGCCAGGAGAATCAGCACCCCTTTAATTGACTCACTCATGATCTGTCACCACCAGATAAATCCCCGCAAAGATAATTGCCGCTCCGGCCAACATTTTCAGGGTGATCCTTTCCTGAAAAATCAGGCTTCCCCAGATCATTGCCCAGATCAGCCCGACTGGTTTGTTCGCATAGGCAACAGTGAGGGGAAGACGTTTAAGAATCTGCTGCCAGACTACCGCGTAGATCCCCATGAGCGCAAGATCTGCCATATACCATGCGAAAAACTTCCACGTTTCTTCCTGCCTGCCTGCCAGCTTTGCGCACAGACCACTCAAAGAGCTTAAGAAAAAGCCTGCGTGCAGCGCCAGATAAAGAAGATACTTCCTCATTCTCTTTTCTTCTGATTTCATTTTTTCTCTCATCACGGGAACTTCGTTATCCCGGTGTCCATGCCCGCGGGGAACAAACCGATGAAACAAAGCTGTGCCGCTCAGGTTACTATTCAGCCGTCCCTGAAAATGCGCTTATCTGAACGTCATGCTCGCATGTAAGGGCAGATAAGCGCATTTTCAGGTGACA
>CACZQU010000566.1 GCA_902783305.1 uncultured Lachnospiraceae bacterium
CAAGACCGGTTAGCTTGCAGGCGGAGCCATTGTCCTGAAGAAGCTTGGCAGCAGCAGCGATACCGACAGTGGTAGGAGCGCAGATCACTTTCAGATCCGGATATTTATCAAGGAGCGCCTGTGTCTGATCGGTGGATTTCTGAGGCTCATCATCGCCATAAGCCACTTCCACCAGCTCAAGACCGCTGTACTTCTCATCGTTTTCCATAATGTTCTTCATCGCGTCAATCCAGGCATTCTGGTTCGCTGCCTGAGAGGTCGCGGAAAGGATAGCCCACTGCCCTTCACCGCCGGCAATGTCATAGACAGCGTCAATAAGAGCCTGGCCTACGGCAACAGTACCAGCCTGATTGATAAATACCTGACGGCTGTCCGGGTTCGGGGCAGAGTCAAACGCAGAAACCATGATACCGGCATCCATAGCCTCTTCCAGCTTCGCCTGAAGGGCATTCACATCATTGGCAGAAATGCAGATGGCATCAAAATCCTGGGAGATCAGGTTGTCCAGAACCTTGATCTGAGCGTCAGCCGTAGCTGTCTCGGGATAAGACTTCTGCACCTCGCCGCCTTCAGCCGTCACGGTTTCTTCGAAAGCGTCCGCCGCAATCTCGAAAAAGGCATTACCGGCAGACTTGCCGACAAGGGCAATCTTCATTCCATCCGCAGAGCCGGCAAAGGCAGTGACGGAAGTGGTAAGAATCAAAGCTGAGCTGAGAAGAATGCTTACCAGTTTTTTGTTCATTTTTTTCCTCCTTTTGAAAACTGAATGGTGTCCGGCAACTGCACTGTGCAGCTGCTATATTGCTACTGCCGTTCTACGGCAGATAACAATCAGAAGCATCATTGCAGCTGTAAGAATGCTTTACAGCTGTGGTTTTCCGGCCTGTCCTCTGTCTTTGATCCCGGAACAGGCAGAAGACCTGTTTTTTATTTCTTTGCCCTTGCCGCCTTCCGGAATTCACCGATCAGGTTCGGCAGAGCCACTGCCGTAATCAGCAATGCGCCGAGGATCAGGAGAATGACCTGAGCATGAACATTTTTCTGCCCGAGGCCTACCCTGAGGCAGACGATGATAAAAGCGGAGATGACCCCTCCTGCCAGGTTCCCTTTTCCGCCTGTAGAGGAAATTCCGCCAAACACGGCCATTGCTATGGCATCCATCTCAAAGCCCTTCCCGGTAGTGGTATTCGCTCCATAAGACACAGAGAGGAGAAAGAGGGAACAAAGCCCCGCCATAAGTCCCATGACGGTATAGATGATAAACCGTATCTTCTGAACATGAATTCCGGAATAGAACGCGGTAACACGGTTCGTGCCAATGGCGTAAACCTGACGTCCAAAAACGCTCTTTCCCAGAATGATGGCAAAAATGACAGCCAGAATCACCACGAGGAAAAGAACCAGCGGGAAATCAAGGCTTCCCACCCTCCGTCCTCTCTCGTTTACCGTGCCGCCGATACTCAGCTTCATCGTCAGAGCTTTAAAGCCCTCCTGATTCAAGGCCTGCACGGATCCGCCCGATCCAAGGACAATCTCCGCGATTCCCCGGAAAATAATCTGCGTCGCCAGCGTAACAATCATAGGAGGAAGCTCCGCAAAACGGGTCAGGATAAAGCCGTTCACCGCGCCGCATACAGCTCCGACCGCCAGTGCTGTCAGGATAACAAGGACAAACGGAGCTCCGGTATTGGATACAATCACTGCCATGGTGGCTGCCAGGCAGGTGATGGACCCGACTGAGATATCAATCTCTCCCAGAACCAGGATATAGGCCATGGGGAGCATTAGGAAAACCTCCGCGAGATATACCGGCATCTGCCTGAGCAGCGAACTCGCGTTATAAAACTCCGAAAACCAGGAGCAGAAAAGATTGATCAGGATGACGACCAAGATCAGGATTCCCTCCCAGCTCAGGATGATTTTCCTGAACCGGTCTTCCGGGACATTGTTGATCGTCCTGCCAGATTTTCCAGCCATATTTACATTTCCCTCCTTCTAAGCGCATTCCTGTCAGCAATACGCTGCAGTACAACGTTGACCACGACGACAACCAGGATCAGGACACCTTTGATCATATTCTGCCACAAAGCGTCAATCCGAAGGAGTGGGAGAGCTTTGGGAATCATGGCCATTATGATGGCACCAAACAGCGTCCCGATGACTGTTCCTCGGCCGCCGCTCATGCTCACGCCGCCGATCACACAAGCCGCGATGACGTCCATCTCCCCGCCCTGCTGCATATCCGGCATCGCTGAAGCATATACCGAAACCTGCAGCGCGCCGGCCAGCCCGGCCAGAAGTCCCATAATCGTGTGGACGAGGAGCTTGATATTCCTGACATTGATTCCGGAAACCTCGGCTGCCTCCGCGTTGCTTCCCACAGCGTAGATCTTACGTCCGGTTCTTGTCCACTTCATAAAGAAGAAGAAAAATATGTAA
>CACZQU010000567.1 GCA_902783305.1 uncultured Lachnospiraceae bacterium
CTGATGGCCGACCGTACGGCAGCCCTTGCGCGGTATCAGGAGGAGCCGGATTCTCCCGAGGCTTTGGCCGCTCTTCCGATGCTGACACGAAAGGACATAGATCCCCAGGCAAAGAAGCTGTCCAACCAGGAGCTGGAGGTGGACGGAAGTCTGTTCCTTTATCATGAGGTGGAAACCAACGGGATCGGCTATATCGATATCCTGTTTGAGTTCCGGGATATGGATCCGGACAAAATCCACTACCTGGGTCTGCTGAAATCTGTCCTTGGAATGATCGACACCGGGCATTATACCTACGGTGCGCTCTTTAATGAAATCAATACCCGTACCGGCGGACTGATCTGCGGGGTGGAGGTTTTTGAGGATGTCAAGGATCCGGACCGGTTCCGCGCAATGCTTTCCTTCCGCGGAAAGACTCTTTATGACAGCTGCGGTTTCTGGCTGGAAATGCTGAAGGAAATCCTGGGCTCTTCCCGGCTGTCGGATACAAAACGCCTGAAGGAAATCGTGGCTGAGGCCAGGTCCCGTCTGCAGTCTTCTTTAGTGGCATCAGGACACGGGACGGCGGTGATGAGAGCAGCTTCCTATACTTCGCCCGCTGCAGCGTTCCAGGATGAAATGGGCGGAATCGGATATTACCGTTTCCTGGAGGAGTTGGACAAGGATTTTGACAATCGTAAGGATGATACCGTGAAGCAGCTGATTTGCCTTGCCGGAGAAATCCTGTGCCAGGAAAACCTGATGATCAGTTATACCGGAGAAAGAGAAAGCCTGGAGGAGGTAAAGAGCCTGTTCCGGGATCTGAGAGCCTTCCTGCCCTCCCGGGGAGAAGACCGGCGGGGGACAGACACGATCACGCTCTCTCACCGAAAGAGCGAGGGCTTCAAAACAGCAGGTCAGGTGCAGTATGCGGCCCAGTGCGGCAATTTCCTGCGGAAAGGCTTTGCCTATTCCGGTGCGCTGAATATTCTCAAGGTGATCCTGAGCTACGATTATCTCTGGATGAATATCCGGGTAAAGGGAGGCGCTTATGGCTGCTTCAGCGCGTTCAGGAGAAACGGTGAAAGCTATTTTGCCTCTTACCGTGATCCGCACCTGCACAACACCTTCAAAGTGTTCGAGGGTGTTGCGGACTATGTGAGCAGCTTCGAAGCAGATGAGGAGGAAATGACCCGGTACATCATTGGAACCATCAGCGGGAAGGATGTTCCCCGTACTCCCCAGATGCAGGGCTCGATTTCCCGGACGGCTTATTTTTCCGGCCTGACAGAAGAAATGATCCAGACAGACCGGGACGAGATCCTGAATGCCCAGGATCAGGATATCAGAAATCTTGCTCCGCTGATCAAGGCGATTCTGGAGGATGGATCCAAATGTGTTCTGGGAAGCGAGAATGCTGTGGAAGAGGCTTCAGATATTCTGGAATGTGTGGATGCTCTTTTTCACTGAATGCAGCGGATGGAACAGAACGGAAGATGTGAACATTTACATCGATCCGCTTCAGAAATAACGGAATATGCTTCTTTCATACCCAAAGGAGTCAGATGGATACAGAAAACAGAGAGAAAAAATCGGGGTTTGCCGCGATCATCGGCAGGCCGAATGTGGGCAAATCGACGCTGATGAATCAGCTGATCGGACAGAAGATCGCGATTACCTCCAAAAAGCCGCAGACGACGAGAAACCGGATACGGACAGTGTATACCGGCAGCGAGGGGCAGATCGTCTTCGTGGATACCCCCGGGATACACAAAGCCAGAAACAAACTCGGAGAATATATGGTGGAGGTGGCCAGCAGAACCCTCAGAGAAGTGGATGTGATCCTGTGGCTGGTTGAACCCTCCGTCTATGTGGGAGCCTCGGACCGTCAGATCGCCCAGCAGCTTTCCGGGATCGGTGTTCCGGTTCTTCTGATCATCAATAAGATTGATACGGTTCCGAAGGAAGAGATTCTGAAGGTCATTGACGTATACCGGAAGCTGGGGGATTTTGACGAAATCATTCCCTGCTCGGCACTGCGGGGAAAGAATACGGATGACGTGATAGAGACGGTTTTCCGGTATCTGCCCTACGGACCGATGTTTTATGATGAGGATACAGTGACGGATCAGCCGATGAGGCAGATTGCCGCGGAGGTGATCCGGGAAAAATCCCTTTATGCCCTGAATGCGGAGATTCCCCATGGGATTGCCGTTGCCATCGAGGTTTTCAGGGAGCGCCCGGGAAAGAGCGGGCTTTGGGATATCGAGGCGGTCATCATCTGCGAGAAGGAATCCCATAAAGGGATTATTATAGGAAAGCAGGGCGCGATGCTCAGGCGGATTGGCTCCGATGCCCGATATGAGCTGGAAAAAATGCTGGAAGCAAAGGTCAACCTGAAGCTTTTTGTCAAGGTCAAAAAGGATTGGAGGGACAGTGATTTCCTGATCCGCAATTTTGGTTACGACAGGAAAGAAATCTGAGACTTCGATGAGCGATTTGGTTACAGTCCAGGGTGCGGTTTTGTCCGCAATGCCTGTCGGGGAATATGACCGGAGGATTGTGCTGCTGACACGGGAGAGAGGAAAGATCTCTGCTTTTGCGAAAGGAGCCAGGCGCCAGAACAGTCCCTTACTTGCGGCGGCAAGCCCGTTTGTATTCGGGAGATTTTCCCTGTATGAAGGACGAAGCAGCTATACTCTGCAGAGCGTACAGGTCTCCCGCCAGTTTATCGGACTGGCTTCCCTTCACCCGGGCATATATTACGGGTACTACTTCGCGGAGATTGCGGATTACTTCGGAAGGGAAGGAACCGACGAAAAAGCGATGCTGAACCTTTTATATGCCGCTTTTTCCGCGCTGTCCAGAACCGGTGCCTCCCACCGCCTGATCCGCTGCGCCTATGAGCTGCGGGCGATGACAGAACAAGGCATGATGCCCAGGCTGTTCGCGTGCACAGCCTGCGGGAGACAGCCGGGGCAGGGCGAGAGGTGGTTCTTCTCCCAGGAGGAGCACGGGCTGGTCTGCAGCAGCTGTGCCAGACGGTTCTCCGGCAGGCTTTATCCGCTTTCCTATACGGCCGTCTATACGATGCAGTATATCGTTTCGGTTCCGATGGAGAAGCTGTTTGCCTTCTGTGTGAGCCAGGAGGCGCTGAGGGAACTGGAGAAATGTACCTTTGCCTATCTTGCCGCCAACACCGACAGGCAGTTCAGAAGCCTGCCGATTCTGGAAGCCGTGAATCAGGAGACAGCTTCTGACTGACGGATCTACAGTGCCGGTTAATGACGCGTCCCTGAACGGACGGATCAACAATGTCAATCACAGAATCTTTCCCTGACGGGTCGACAATGACAATCAGAGAACGGTTTTCTGGTTGACGGATATCCAAAACGAGGAGAAATAAGAATGGAAAAAACAATGGAGAAAATCGTCAATCTTGCCAAAGCCAGGGGTTTCGTCTATCCCGGATCCGAGATATACGGAGGCCTTGCCAATACCTGGGATTATGGAAATCTTGGAGTGGAGCTCAAAAACAATGTCAAGAGAGCCTGGTGGCAGAAATTTGTCCAGGAATCTCCTTACAACGTTGGCGTGGACTGCGCGATTCTGATGAATCCGCAGACCTGGGTTGCCTCCGGTCACCTCGGCGGTTTCTCGGATCCTCTGATGGACTGCCGCGA
>CACZQU010000568.1 GCA_902783305.1 uncultured Lachnospiraceae bacterium
CCGAACGTGGATGAGCTGGTGATGACCAGAGATCTGGATCAGGTTCTCCCGAAGGCGGATGTGATCATGTCCGTTCTGCCCGGTACTGCGGCGACCCGGCATATCTATACCTTGGAACGTTTTGAAAAAATGAAGGACAGCGCTTATTTTGTCAATTGCGGAAGAGGAAGCGCTGTGGCGTCGGATGTCCTTTACCAGGTTCTGTCCGGGAATAAGATTGCGGCAGCGGCGATCGATGTGGCTGAGCAGGAACCGCTCCCCGCCTCCAGTCCTCTGTGGAGTCTGCCCAATCTCGTCATCACGCCCCATATCTCAGGAGGATTTCATCTCCCGGAGACATTTGAGAGGATTGTGGATATTGCCGCGCAGAATCTCAGCGCGTATCTTGCAGGCAGAGAGCTGCGCAATGTGGTCGATTTTTCTACAGGGTATAAAAAATGAAATATAAATGCCTGGTTCTGGATCATGACGATACAGTGGTGAACAGTACGGCTACGATCCATTATCCGTCTTTTGTGGAATATATGAAGATCTACCGGCCCTGGATTCATATGAGCCTGGAGGAGTATTTTGCCCTGAATTTTGATCCGGGAGTCATTGCTCTTTTCCGGGACATCTGCGGGCTGAGCGAGGAAGAAATGCAGCAGGAGGAGCAGTTCTGGAAGGAATATGTGAAGGATCATATTCCTTCGGTATACGCCGGGATCAGCGAGATCCTCTGGAGACACAAGAGGGAGGGGGGGCTGATCTGCGTCAGCTCCCATTCTTATTCCGATTATATCCGAAGGGACTATGAGAAGGGAGGACTGCCCGAGCCGGATCTGGTTTTCGGGTGGGATCTGGAACCGCAGTACAGGAAACCGGATCCCTATTCGGTGTATGAGATTGAAAAGACCTTTCAGCTTTCCCCTTCTGATCTTCTGGTGGTGGATGACCTGAAGCCCGGATACGATATGGCGAGAGCTGCAGGCGTCGATTTCGCGGCTGCCGGATGGGCGAACGACGTCAGCGCAATCGTTTCTTTTATGAAAAAAAACTGTGATTTCTATTTCCGGACGGTGGAGGAGTTCGGAGCCTTTCTCTTTGGGGAACAGAGCTTCTTAAAACGGCTTCCCGCTCCGGGAGTGGGGGGAAATGAAAGCCGGAACGGGTAAGGTCATAGCCTTCTTCATTCCGTTCGGGCGTCGAGGAGAAATGGAGCTGTTTGATGGTGGAGATCTTCAGGAAAACACAGGAGCGGCAGCCGGCGAAGAGGACCCTGCGGTATGGGATCTGTTTTTGCCTGCTGGTGCTTTGTCTGGCGGCTTTGCTCCTGGCCAATCTTATGATCGGGAGCGTCATGATACCTCCGCAAACCGTCTGGTCTGTCCTGAAAAGCCACGGGCAGGCAGGAAGCCAGATGGCAGGAGAAATCATCTGGGAAATCCGGCTGCCCCGGATCGCAGGGGCGGTGATGCTGGGAGGAGGGCTGGCGGCAGCCGGCTTTGTCCTGCAGACCTTTTTTTCCAATCCCATAGCCGGCCCTTTTGTGCTGGGAATCTCCTCCGGGTCGAAGCTGGCTGTTGCCGCGGCAATGATTCTGGCTCTGGAGGAAGGAAGGATTCTTCACTCTGTCCATCTGGTTGCCGCCGCTTTTGCAGGAGCCTTGATCACGACAGGGCTGATCCTGTCGGTCAGCGGCAAAGTCCGTTCTCTTTCCGTACTGATCCTGTGCGGTGTGATGATCGGGTATATCTGCTCTGCAGTGACGGAGCTGCTGATTACCTTTGCGGATGATTCCAATATTGTCAATCTGCATCACTGGTCGATGGGAAGCTTTTCCGGGATCGGCTGGGAGCAGGTACGCGTCATTACCCCGCTGATGATTTTTTCTTTTTTATGGGCGATGCTGCTCACAAAGCCTATGGGTGCCTATCAGATGGGGGAGGTGTACGCGGCGAATATGGGAGTTAAGGTAAGGCGTTTCCGCGTCGGGATGATCGGGCTTTCCAGCCTGCTTTCCGCCTGCGTGACAGCCTTTGCCGGTCCGGTTTCGTTTGTCGGAATCGCGGTGCCTCATCTGGTCAGAAAGCTGTTTGGCACGGCGAAGCCTCTTGTGGTTTTGCCCGCCTGTTTCCTTGGGGGTGCTTCGTTCTGCCTGTTCTGTGATCTGCTGGCAAGAACCGTGTTTGCGCCTACGGAGCTGAGCATCAGTACGGTTACGGCGGTGTTTGGGGCACCGGTGGTGACAGGAATGCTTCTCGGCGGCAGGAGGACGGAATGAGCATTGATGAGAAGAACCAGGACAGGGAAAAGCCTGCATTGCAGGCTGATGGTCTGGATATTGGATATGCGAATCACGTGCTGGTTCGGAATATGGAGCTTCAGGTCAGCCGGGGAGAGGTCCTGACAGTGATCGGCCCGAACGGGGCAGGAAAGTCTACCTTTCTGAAGACAATTACACGCCAGATCCGTCCGCTGGGAGGGATGGTATATCTGTCGGAGGTTCCCCTGGGAAAAGTGGAACAGGGAGAGCTTGCCAGGACGATGGCGATTCTGACGACGCAGAAAGTACAGCCGGAGCTCATGACCTGCCGGGATGTCGCCGGTACGGGAAGATATCCTTATACAGGACGGTTCGGCATATTGTCCGCGGAGGACCATAAAGCTGTCCGGGAGGCGATGGAGCTGGTGGGCGTGGAGGAGCTGGGAGAGACTCCTTTTGCGGATGTCAGCGATGGTCAGAGACAGAGAGTGATGCTTGCCCGGGCGATATGTCAGGAACCGGATATCCTGGTGATGGATGAGCCGGCTTCTTATCTCGACATCCGGTATAAGCTGGAGCTTCTGGATATTGTCAGAACGCTTTCCGCAGAGCGGAATGTGACGGTTGTGATGACTTTGCATGAGCTGGAGCTGGCCAGGCAGGTTTCAGACCGGATCGTGTGCATAAAGGACGGACGGATTGACCGGATCGGCAGTCCCGGGGAGATTTTTTCCGGAGACTATATCCGGACGCTTTTTGACGCAGAGGAGAAACGCTTCCGGGAGGTATACCGGGGACTGGATCCGGCTTCAGATAAGGACGGGGCCGCAGCGGAGCATTACATCCGCCGCGGCCGGAAAAAGCTTCGCTGCGGTTTCACGACAGGAACCTGCGCTGCCCTTGCGGCACAGGGGGCTGCGCTTCTTCTGCTTGGGGGGAAGGCGCCGGAGTATCTGACTTGTATGACACCCAAAGGGCTTTGCGTGCGGGCAGAGCTTGTGGATCCGGGTATTCTTTCCCCGGGAAAGACCCGGTGCGCGGTACGAAAGGACGCGGGGGACGACAAGGACGTAACAGATCAGATTCTGATCTATGCCTCCGTGGAAAAGACAGTCAGCGGGATGGTGATTGAAGGCGGTGAGGGAGTAGGCCGGGTGACGAAGCCGGGACTGGACCAGCCGCCCGGAGAAGCGGCGATCAATACGGTTCCCCGGCGGATGATATTGGAAAGCGTGCAAAGAGTCTGTGAGGAATATGACTATCATGGAGGTCTGAGGATCGTGATCTCCA
>CACZQU010000569.1 GCA_902783305.1 uncultured Lachnospiraceae bacterium
AAGAAGGATATCCCCCTGCTGGAAAGGATCCGCAAACCCTGTGTAATGTATGACAGCGACCTTATGAAAACAGGGTATCCGAGTGTCCTGTTCGACAACCGCAACGGTGTGGAGATGGCTGTGGATCATCTGGTATCCAGGGGGCACCGTGATATTCTCTACCTGGGTATGTCCCTGCCGATGTACAACTATGCCAGCAGGAAGAGAGGCTTTCGTGAGTCACTGGAGACGAGGAACCTTCCCTGGGATGAAAGCAGGATCCTGAGGACAGGTTCATCGGTAGATGAAATCTATGATTTCATGAAGGGCTGGCTGGAAACACACCCCCTTCCCGATGCATTTCTGATGGAGAGTTATCATGTATCGATCGGCGCCATGAGGGCATTGAGAGAGAAAAAGATCAAAGTGCCGCAGGACATAAGCCTGATCGGTGTCGATGAGCTGCCTCCGTATCTGACAGGAGACAGGAAGATGACGGCCATACGGGTTCCGCACACGGAAAGGGCTTACTGGGTCATGCAGATGCTCTTTAAGGAGATGGACGATCCGGTGGATTCAAAGCCAAAGCTCTATATGGACTGCGCCCTGTCGGAAGGAGAAACGGTATGTGAAAAGCGAGTCTGTACAGATTGAACAAAATGAGACTTCGGATTTTGTGAAAATAAACGAAATAAACGTTTTCAACAGAAAATTCAATTTCATGTGTTGAAATCTGTTTAAAGAAATGCTAGAATACACTTACGAAGCACAGAAACTGTTTAAACAGGAAGAGGCATGATTTAAACACCCGGTGTTCAAGCAAAGGAGGCAGAACATGAAGCTTAGAAAAGCGATGGCACTCGTACTGGCAGGCGCTATGACCCTGGCCACAAGCATGACGGCTTACGCCGCTACAGAACTCAGCTTCTGGACCCTGCAGGGCAGGTCCGACGCGTATGATCCTCTCACAGAGCAGTTCAATGAGGAGAATCCGGATATTCACGTAACGATTTCCTATTATGACACAGACGGAATCAAGGACGCCTGCAAGGTGGCCGCCTCTTCCGATACTCTTCCCTCCATGTGGTTCAACTGGGGCGGAAGCCTTGGCCAGTTCTATGTGGACAATGGCAAGACAAAGGATATGACGGATTTTGCCGCTGCGAATGGATGGGATGACAAATTCAGCGCCGGCGCTCTTCAGCTGTGCCAGCTGGGCGGACAGCTTTCCGGATATCCCACAAGCTATAACGTACTTGGTGTCTACTACAACAAGGGCATCTTCGAGGAGCTTGGCATCGAGGTTCCCACCACCTTTGAAGAGTTCGAAGCGATCCTTCCGGTCATCAAAGAGGCAGGCATTTATCCGATGGAGACCGGCGGACTGAACGGCTGGCATGTCATGAGATGGCTGGAGCTTCTCATCGAGCACTATGCGGGGCAGGAACTGCACGACAAGATGAACCAGTTTGAGGAAAGCTGGGACAATGAAGCTGTTGTCCAGGCCTTTGAGAAATACAAAGAGTGGTGCGACGCGGGATACTTCCCGGATGGCTTCCTTACCGCAGACCCCAATGATACCATCCTGAACATGGGTATGGGTGCTTCCGCGATGGATCTGGAAGGACAGTGGTATGACGGACAGATCCTTCAGAACGAGCTGGATCTGGAAAACTATGGATTCTTTGCCTTCCCGTCTGTGGATTCCAACAGAATGTCCGCCTTTGCGGAGCAGACCGAATTCAACGCAAATCTTTCCGATGAGGAGCTGGAAGCCGCTGTCAAGTATATGGATTATCTGTTCAACGAAGATGTTGTCAGCAATCCTGATTATGCCAAATACTATAATCTTCCGCTCCCGCTGATCGGATCGGAAGCTC
The DNA here is from genome assembly GCA_902783305.1 of uncultured Lachnospiraceae bacterium. Taxonomy (GTDB): domain Bacteria; phylum Bacillota; class Clostridia; order Lachnospirales; family Lachnospiraceae; genus Blautia_A. Next base: position 1,860 of record CACZQU010000569.1, read on the forward strand.
CGGCTGAGCAGCTCAATGTAAATGCCATGATCGAAACCTCCAATGAGAACGGCACCTTCACCATCACCGACCAGGCTTTCCCGACAGAGGTCGCGGATGTACTGTTCAACTGCCAGGACGCGGTTGCCACAGGTGAGATGGATCCCTCCGAGCCGCCGGCTCTGATCCAGGCTGCCATCGATGCCTATCTCGCGAAATGATCGTACCTTTTTCGTTCAACTGACAGTTATACAGATAATATTGTTTATAAAGCGGGCAGGCTTTATGGCCTGCCCGCTTTTCAGGTCCTTTTTCAGGCAAATCCGGAGGTTTTTGTAATGGATGGAAAGAAATCAAGAAAAGGCATCTGGCCTTTTCTCCTCCCCGCTATGGTCATCTATCTGTCGGTAATTGTCATCCCGGTATTTTATTCGATCTTCATAAGCCTGTTTAAATGGAACGGCGTGGCAGAAATGCAGTTCGTCGGATTGGGGAATTATAAAAACCTGTTTTTTAACGATAAAGTATTTCTGACCGCTTTGAAGAATAATCTGCTGTGGATCGTTATGACCATAGCCATCACCATGTCGGTTTCCCTGGGCTTTGCAGTCCTTTTGAATAATAAATTCCGCGGACGTACGGTCTTTCGCGCCCTGTTCTATTTCCCGTGTGTTGTTGCTCCCATAGCGGTAGCTATCATCTGGCGCTGGATCTATAATCCGAATATCGGTTTTATCAACCAGTTTTTCAAGGCGATCGGGATCAGCTACAAGCAGACCTGGATCTCCGACCCCAAAGTCAGTATCTATGCCGTTTTCTTCGCTGCCTTATGGCAGGGAATCGGCGCTCCGATGATCCTGTTCCTGGCAGGCCTTCAGGGAGTGTCTCCTGATGTTCTGGAGGCCGCTACGGTCGATGGCGCTTCTCCTGTACGAAAATTTTTCTTTGTGACGGTGCCTCTGATGAAGCAGACCTTTGTCATGGTCATAGCCAATCTGATCACCGCAGCCATGAAGGTTTATGATATCGTCGCAGGTCTGACGGACGGCGGGCCCAACAACGCAACGCAGATGCTTGGTACCTACATGTATTCCCAGACCTTCCAGTACAATAATGTCGGTATGGGAACTGCTGTGGCCTGTATCATGCTTGTCATGATGCTTCTGGTAATCGTGCCATACGTCAATTTTACATCCAGGGAACATTAAAGGGGGGAAAATCATGGAAGGCAAGACAAAGAAAATAACGAAGAAAGTCCTCCTTTATGTCCTGCTGATCGCTTTGGCCATCATCTGGATCATTCCGATCTTTACTCTTGTTGCCACAGCCCTGAAGCACAAAAAGGATTTCATGAGCGGTCTTTCATTGTTCCAGCTTCCGGCGGAAATTGCCTGGGATAACTTTTCCAACGCGATCACCCAGGGCCGTCTTCTTCTTTATATGAAAAACGACCTGATCGTTTCCTTCCTGAAGGTTCCGCTTGGAATTTTCGTCGGTGCTCTGGCGTCCTTTGCGCTGACAAGACTGAATGTAAAGCATCGTACAGGTCTGTTCATCTTCTTTCTTATCGGTATGATGCTTCCGATGCAGACTGCGCTGGTGCCGATCAACATTATTTACAGCAAGCTTCATCTCCTGAATACTTACTTTGGTCTGTTCTATGTTTATGTCGGATTTGGTATTTCCTATTGTATCCTGATCATGCGGGGCTTTATGCTTGG
>CACZQU010000570.1 GCA_902783305.1 uncultured Lachnospiraceae bacterium
CCGTCCGGATCCGTATCGGTATTTGTCAGCGTATATCCTGCAATTACCGGAGGCCGCCAGGAATAGTCGACAGGCTGCCCGTTTTCGTTTTTAGGCAGAACAATGCTTCCGGCCCAGTTTTCGCCGGGGGTCAGATTTACATACTTGGACGGATCGCTGGCAATGTGCACATCTTCACTTTCCGGGCGCATATTGTCTTCGTTGTTGGAATCATCCCAGACGATCCGGACCTTCATCTCAACGGTTTCCGGTTCATGTTTATAAGTGAATTCTGTTGTCGTACCAGCTTTCTCGCTGGCCGGTTCACCATACACTGCAGCCCTGGGCACCGACCATGTATACTCGATTTCCTCTCCTCCGGAATACTTCGGAAGGCCTTCTATCGTCCCTGTCCAGTGGTTTTCCTCATTCAGGACCACCTTCTGTCCGGTCTGCGTCAGGGCAGCTTCCACGCTGTCCGGCCGGTATGCATCACGATCATTATCGTCATCCCAGAGAATCCGGACGGTAGCGGATGTTTTTTCAGGAGTATAATTGTTGGTCAGTGTGGTGACTGTTCCTCGTACAACGGGATTGCTCTGGGAATAGCCCTCCGGTACCGTTTCTTCAGTCCAGGTGTAGGTAATGGGATCGCCTTCGCTTGTATAAGCCTGCAGCTCAGGGACTGTCGCTGTCCAATGATTGTCTTCATTCAGGACCTTTGTCAGATCTATGCTGCCGCCTCTCAGCCGGACTTCCAGACTTTCGGGACGTTTGCCGTCCTGGTTGTTCTCATCATTCCAGACTTTGACAACGGTAGATTCTGTCCTGATTTCTTCAGGAGACTGACTCACCTTATACCTTTTCAGCTGAACAACCGCCTGGGCTCCGTCAGGGGCAGGCCCCGGATCCCATGTCTTTTCCGCTTCGACGATGACATTTTCCTTATTGGTAACCGTAACCCTGCCGTCACTGCTGTCTTCAGAGGAATCTGTCTTTTCTTCTGTATGGATATAATCGCTGATTTTCTCGGAAGCAGTCTCATCGACAATGGTCTTTCCCTCTCCGGGGATCTTTACCGATGTCTCCACTGCATAATAATCCAGTTCCCATACATTGCCCTGTGCATCCCTGACATATTTAGGCAGATCTGTAAATGTATCATGCCAGCTCAGTTCGGGACGTGTATTTGCCTTCAGGGTCAGTTCAACAGCTGACTTAATCGTCAGCGCCGAGGGAATATCTTCAGAAGCGGGCGTAAACTGCACGGCGCTTCCTCTGCTTACGGCCTGATACTTATCCTTTGCCGGCCATGATGCCAGAGGTGAAACGACCTCTCCGTTACTGCGGGTGATCATTCTTGCCGCATGGCGAAGCTGGACCCTGATTTCTGTTCCTTCCGGTGCATCGGATCCTTTTGCCCAAATTTTCTCCACTTCCAGTTCAGTATCATTGTTCCGGTTGGTAATCGTTACCGTGCCGTCCTCTTTATCTGCCTCGACGAAATACTGATCCGTCACATCCTGCGCATTTTCGTCCACGGTCGTTCTTCCAGCGGCCGGTATTTTTACCGCAGTCTCTTCCGCAAAATAATCCACTTCCAGCAGACTTCCGTCCTCAGCCAGCAGATACCTGGGAAGATCTTTAAAGGCACCCGGCCATACTCTGCCGGATGCTTCTTCAGCTGTCAGTTTCAGCACCGCGTCAATTTCCGTCTCGTCAAATCTCGGATCATTCTTAAAAGGATCCGCATACTCGCCGGAGCCGTTGACCACCGGAGCATACGCCGCCGGAGCCTGCCATTCCTCTCTTTCTTCCTCCGGAATGAGCTCTCCCTGTGCCGTTACGGCTGTCCTTACTGCATAGCGGAGTTCCATCGTCACTTCAGCACCTGAAGGGATCTCGGTTCCTTCCGCCCATTTCTTCTCTGCATCAAGGTCAACCGTCTCATATTCGTTCTTCAGGATATTTTTTCCGTCAACGACCTCCGTAGTTGTCTTGTAGGCCTTTGTGATATCTATTGCAGAATCATCAATTTCAGTCTTTCCGGGACCGGGAATCTTTACAGACTTCTCTACTGCATAGTAATCCAGATCATAAGTCTCGGTTCCTTCCGTCACTGTATCCGGAAGATCCGTGAATGCGTCCTTCCAGTTATTTTCGGCGGAAAGAGTAAGCGTTGTCTTCAGGTCTTCGGCAAAGGGGCCTTCTCCGGCTGTCACTTTCTGATACTGGCTCTTCTCCGGGAAAACGCCGTCCTGCCCTTTGGCATAATACAGCTCTACTGTCACCACTGCGCCTGCGGGTGCTCCCTGGCCTTCGGGAAGCCACTTTTTCTCCACATCCAGCATCTTTCCCCTGGTGTACACATTATAGATAAAGAATTCCAGGAATTCGCTCTTCTTGGCCTTATGGTCTACGGTTTCAAACCAGCCGAGGACTTCCGGTGAGCTGTAATAATGTGCATCGCTTCGGGTATAGTCATCACTTACGTGCATCGGGTCATGGGAAGCATCGTCGAAAATATATCCTCTGCGGACATACTCCGTTTCGATATATGTTTTTACATATTTCCATTCCTGATGATTTATATCCGTGATGGTCTCGGCCAGATCATCCGGGGTATGCTTCTCATCAATAAAATACATGCCGTCGGTGACATTATAATCATAGATCAGGGTCGTACCGTCTTCATCAACGGAAATCTTACGGTTGCGCAGGAACTCATACCCGTCATAAAGTCCCGTATCATCGTCCCTTCTGGGATTGTCTACACCGGCCTTATCGATCTTGTAATCTTTCACTCCGTTGGGGTCTGCGGTTTTGCTCTTGTAGATATCTACGGAAGCAGATACCGGCTTATCCAGCTGAATGATATTGCCTTTTTCGTCAACGATGATTTTCGTAATCTCAAGCGCAAGCAGAGGCGAATCCATATCACTTGCATTACCGTACAGAACAAAGTCCATGCCGCTCAGATCATGATTGGGTA
>CACZQU010000571.1 GCA_902783305.1 uncultured Lachnospiraceae bacterium
CCCACTCCATACGAATATAGGGGCGTGCAAAGAATCCATCACTCCACTTGCGAGCAAGCTCGCAGTGGAGCATGGCTTTTTGCACTGGAGTCATAAGTTACTGAATAACCACTGAAGCACTATTGTGTCTGTATGTCAGATATAGCAGCCCGAAAAAACCGCCGGTTACTATTCACGGATTAACTATAAAGCCACGCGCGGGGAAGGTCAGCTGTGAATAGTAACAACCACCGTAACAGATGAAGATAACAATAAAGAACCTTATTGCAGACTTCCTCAAAATCGAGTATGATAGTCCGGAATATGATAACAGGAGGAAACGTCAGATGCCCATCACTATCCCTGATTCCCTTCCGGCTCATAAGACCCTGGAGGATGAAAATATCTTCGTTATGACCGAATACCGGGCAACGCATCAGGATATCCGACCGCTGAAGGTTCTGATTCTCAATCTGATGCCGACAAAAATCACCACGGAAACCCAGATTCTCCGCAAGCTTTCCAACACCCCTCTGCAGGTGCAGGTAGAGTTTCTCCGGACGGCCAGCTATCAGCCCACCCATGTGGATTTCAGCCATCTGGAGCAGTTTTATTACACCTTTGATCAGATCAGGGACCGTCGTTATGACGGAATGATCATCACCGGCGCACCTCTGGACTATGTAGACTACACCGATGTTGCCTACTGGGACGAGATGTGCCGCATCATGGAATGGACGAAAAAGCACGTGCATTGTACCTTTCACCTGTGCTGGGGTGCTTTCGCGGGGCTGTATTATCATCACGGCATCCGGAAATTTGACCACGACATCAAAATCTTCGGCGTTTACCCGCATAAGATCTACAAGCCAAACTCTCCGCTTTTCCGCGGGTTCAACGATGTCTTCCTGGCGCCCCAGTCCCGGGCGACAGATGTGCGGCTGGAGGATTGCCTGGCCTGTGAAAAGCTGGAGGTCCTGGCCACCATGATGGATATGGACAGTCCTGTCATCATGAAGACCGAAGACAACCGGCAGTTCTTTGTCACCTGCCATATGGAGTATGACTGGGACACCCTTAAACTGGAATATGAAAGAGATCTGGCAAAAGGGCTGGACAGCGTAAAGCTGCCCTACCATTATTTCCCGGATGATGATCCTTCAAGGACGCCCATCGTCACCTGGCGCTCCCCAGGCCAGCTTCTCTACACCAACTGGCTGAATTATTACGTTTACCAGACTACACCATATGATCTGTATAAGGGAGAACCATAAGAGAATCCTTTCGGGAAAATCTCCGTAATCCCGGAGTTCCCCATAAAACGACCGGCTTAAAAAGGGCTGTGAAAAAGTCTTCATGCAGGACAGGCAGGTTTCAGGGCGCCTGCCCTGCTGAAAAACCGACTTTTTCGCAGCCCTAATTACTGTTGCTTTCTATCCGGATCCATCAGGGTTTCCGCGGAAATCAAAAGGATCATCCTGGCGGCCTTATTCTCCGTCTGTATCCGCTAAAGCTTTTCTACCGGTTCATCCGCACGTCTTTCCGCCCTGTCACTGAATCTTCCTGGCTCTTCTGAGTACCTGGCGCTGCTTAAAATATCCTCCGATCAGTCCTCCCAGACCGGCAAGGAATGCGATGGCATGGCCATTGGTGATTTTCACAATGCTTCTGCACATATCCTGCGACACCATACCTCCCGCCATCTTTCCAATCGCCCGGAATGGCATGTTGTAAATAAAGATGATATTCAGATCCGGTTTCCCCTTTGCGATGGATTTGTCAAGCATTCCGGTCATCACCTTGTAGACCAGCCTGCATTTCAGACTCTTTGCGTAATAGAGCTGGCAGATCGCGTCGTTCATCCTCAACGTCCCGCTCCATGAGCCGTCCGGAATCGGGGTGCCGAGGAGCTTTTCAAATTCGCTGTCGCCAACCTCCGTAATATTGCCGGAAGCGTAGGAAGGCAGATCCGTCAACGCATAGGGAAGCTCCGCCCCGGTGCCTTCCACCGTGACCGTGCCCGTTAGCCGGATATCCGCGACAGAAGCGCCGACCAGAATATCATATTCGCCGCCGTCCACTTCAAACTGATTGGTCTTTCCATTGAAATAGCGGAAGGCTTTGTCGTCTAACGCAATGGTAACCGTCGTGCTTTCTCCCGCTTTGAGGAATACCTTCGCAAAGCCCTTGAGCTCCTTCGCCGGACGGTAAACGGAGGGATTCTTTGCGCTGACATAAAGCTGAGCCACCTCAGCCCCGTCCATCTTCCCTGTATTTTTCAGGGTAAAAACGGCTTTCTCCGGGGTCACCTTCAGGTCAGAGTACGCAAAAGTGGTATAGCTCAGGCCAAATCCGAAGGGGAAGAGCACCGGCTTTTTCACCGTCTCAAAATACCGGTATCCGACATACAGGCCCTCGCGGTACTCCACATTTCTCTGCTTTGCCGGGAAATATGGCGCGGAGGACACATCCTCATACGCAGCCGGATAGGTCTCGCTCAGCTTTCCGGACGGATTGATCTGTCCAAGGATGGCCTTAAGCACAGCGCCTGCGCCGGCCTGTCCGCACAGATACCCATGCACCAGAGCCTTGCACTTGTCAAGCCAGGGCATCTCCACCGAGGAACCGGCGGACATGACAATGATGACCTTGTCATTCACAGCGGCTACTGCGTCAAGCAGTTCGGTCTGGCTCTGGGGAAGCTTCATATTCCCCCTGTCCAGTCCCTCTGATTCGGATATCTCATCAAGACCGAGGTACAGGAGCACCACATCCGCTTTCTTCGCCAGCTCCACCGCAGAAGCCTTCATCGACTCATTCCCTTTGCCGACCCTGGGATAGCCCTGCTCAAATCCGGCCACATCCAGCGGGAAGCTGCCGATGATCTCCATGGTGGAATCCAGCTTTGTGGGATTGACCACGGAAGAGCCGGCCCCCTGGTATCTCGGTGTCTGGGCAAAATCTCCGATCACGGCGACCCTGGTTCCTTCGGCAAGCGGAAGGATATTTCCTTCATTTTTCAGAAGGACTATGCTTTCCTCACTGGCTATACGGGCCATCTCGTGATGAGCATTCACATCGAATTTGTTCCCCGCGTATTTTCCCACCGCTTCATGCGTCTTCAGGACAACATCCAGAAGCTCATCGACTCTCCGGTCCACCAGCTCCTGGGAAATCCTTCCCTCCCTGACCGCCTTCTGGAGGTACTCTGCCGAGTCCCCTCCTGTCGTCGGCATCTCCAGGTGAGAGCCGGCCCTTACTCCCTCGACGAAATCATTGTTGGCCCCCCAGTCGGAGACCACAAAGCCCTCAAAGCCCCATTCATCCCTGAGGATTTCCTGGAGCAGATGTTCATTTTCATTCGCATAGACCCCGTTGATCTCATTGTAGCTGGACATGATGCTCATCGGGGCGCTTTCCTTTACGGCAATCTCGAAGCCGGTCAGATAGATTTCCCGGAGTGTCCTCTCATCCACCACGGAATTGGAGGCCTGGCGGCGAAGCTCGGTATTGTTCGCCGCAAAATGCTTCGGACAGGCGGAAACACCGTTTTTCTGAATTCCGCGGATGTACCCGGCGGCCATCTTGCCTGCCAGATAGGGATCCTCGGAAAAATACTCAAAATTCCGCCCGCACAGAGGGCTTCTCTTGATATTCAGTCCCGGCCCCAGAAGCACAGCCACATCCTGACATGCTGCTTCCTCTCCCAGACACTCCCCGATCCGTTCACCCAGCGAAGGATCCCAGGAATTCGCTATCGTGGCTGCCGTCGGAAAGCAAGTGGCGGGAACAGACCCGTTCAGACCCAGCTGGTCTCCGGCGCCTTCCTGCTTCCTTACGCCATGAGGCCCGTCTGAAAGGCTGATGCTGGGAACTCCTTTTGCTTCCACACTGACCGTGGACCAGAAATCCTTTCCGGAAAGCAGGTGGCATTTTTCTTCTATACTGAGTTTCTGAATGATATCCGGATGCTTTAACAATGAAAATACCTCTCTTTCTGTTTCACTCATTACCATCCTGTTCCTGAAAATCAGCCGGTTAGGGCTGGCTCCACAACAGTACCCATCCCGGGAGGTAAGACCAGTAAGCGCGGGACTGTCCGGAGCTTCCTGAAACCAGGCATTCATGACACAATAAAACTCTCAAGCCCTGTTAATACCATAAATTATAACAAGCAGTATAGCATTGCGCAAGAATTTTCGTCAAAGCAATCCAAAGACCCCGCAGTTTCATGAGGAAAACCTTGGGACTTATGCACAACCAGGGCAGGAAGAAGTCCGTTCCTTCCCTGTTCCGTCGGCGAAATTATTTCCGGTGCTCTTTCTTCCATTCTTTGATCTGGCGGAGGCGCTCTTTATACCGGATTTCATTTCCCTGGTCCGTAGGATGATAATACTCCCTTCCCTCAAGCTGATCCGGCAGACATTTCATATTGGTAAGCTTTTCCTCCGTGTCATGGGCATACTGATACCCCTTGCCATATTCCAGTTCCCTCATCAGCTTCGTCGGGGCATTTCGCAGATGAAGAGGAACCGGCTCATCCAGAGCTGTCAATGCGTCTTCCTTTGCCATCATATACGCCGTTTCCATGGCGTTTGACTTCGGAGCGAGAGCCATGTATATCACTGCGTGTGTCAGATGGACGGAGCATTCCGGCATACCGATAAAATGGCAGGCCTGGTATGCCGCCACCGCAATCTCCAGAGCCCTGCTGTCAGCCATCCCCACATCCTCACTCGCAAACCGGGTCACTCTGCGGGCAATATACAAAGGATCTTCTCCTGCTTCCAGCATTCTGGCAAGCCAGTATACCGCAGCATCCGGATCAGAGTTTCTCATGGACTTATGCAGCGCGGAAATCAGATTATAATGCTCCTCCCCATTCTTGTCGTACAAAAGGGATTTTTTGGAAATACACTGCTCCAGAATTTCCTGTGTGACAAAAACCGTTCCCATAGAGTCCATCTCCCCGTTTGTCACAACCATGTCCAGTGTCGAAAGAGCAGTTCTCGCGTCCCCGTTCGAAAAGCCGGCAATCTCGTATAATATTTCGTCCGTAATCCGGATATCCTGTCCGCCAAAGCCTCTTTGATCCGTCAGCGCCCGGGAAAGCAGCGTAAAAATATCCTCCTTGTCCAGCGCGTGAAGCACAAAAACCTTGCAGCGGGACAAAAGCGCGTTGTTCACCTCGAAAGAAGGATTTTCCGTTGTCGCTCCGATCAGGATAATACTTCCCTTTTCCACGAATGGAAGGAAAGCGTCCTGCTGCGCTTTGTTAAAGCGGTGGATTTCATCCACAAATACAATGGTCTTCCCCCCGTATTTCCGGTTGTCCTCCGCCTGCTGCATGACTGTGCGGATATCCTTTATCCCGCTGTTTACCGCGGAAAAGTCAATGAACTCCGCCTTTGTCCGTCCGGCGATAATCCGGGCAAGAGTCGTTTTTCCCACGCCCGGAGGCCCCCAGAAGATCATGGACGGAACCTGATCATTTTCGATCAGCCTCCGGAGCACTTTTCCCGGTGCAAGCAGATGCCCCTGACCCGCGTATTCATCCAGATTCTCCGGCCTCATCCTCGCGGCCAGAGGCTGCGGCGCAGCGGGAATCAATGTATCAAATAGTGAAATCTGTTCAGACTGCCGGCTCATTTTCTGCTGAAGCCTCCTTCACGGTGAAATCTATGGTTCACAAAACCGTACGGCAAAATCTGCATGGGGAGCAAGCTTTCCCTTCAGATTTTACCGTAATTCCGGTGCATGGCTTTACCGTTACGCAAAAAAAAACAAGAAGAAAACATACTTTGATCACATTTGTGCGATAAGATTACCACATCTTAAGAACATTCTTAAGATAAAACTCTTTCCTTTCCCTAATATAGGAGCTGCGAAAAGACACTCCGGAAAGCGCTTTTTATGGCCTTTCAGAAGTCTCTTTTCACAGCCCTCTTTTTTTTGGTAAATCAGGTTTACTGCTGAAACGCTGCCGTCCATGGGCTATGCTTCCCCGCGCGTGGCTTTACGGTTAATCCGTGAATAGTAAGGATGAGGCAGTGGTGTCCATCCTCTCCCTTCGGGGTTGTTGTTTTCTCCGTCCATTTGCGTTATAATACATGCGCAAAACGAACTGAGTGCAAAGGAGAAAAATCCATGGAGAGAAAAAATGCCTGGCTGAGCCTGAGCCAGCCTGATGAAACCCGGATGGAAGAAATCAGCAGCGGATACCGCCGTTTTCTGGATGAAGGAAAGACCGAACGGGAGTGCGTCGTCAAAACCATCGAAATGGCCCGCGAGGCCGGTTATCGTTCCCTGGACGAGATCCTCGCCCAAGGCACTCCGCTTGCCGCCGGAACAAAAGTTTACGCGGAAGGCATGAAAAAAACCATTGCTTTGTTCCATCTGGGAAAACAGCCTCTCGAAAACGGAATGAACATTCTGTGTGCCCATATTGATTCCCCGAGAATCGATATCAAGCAGAATCCTCTTTACGAGGATACGGATCTGGCTTATCTTGATACCCATTATTATGGAGGGGTAAAGAAATACCAGTGGGTCACCCTTCCCCTGGCCATGCATGGCATTGTGGCCAGAAAGGACGGCAGCCTCATCCAGGTGACGATCGGAGAGGACGAAGAAGACCCCGTCGTCTACATTACGGATCTTCTGATCCATCTATCCGCGAAGCAGCTGGAGAAAAAGGGCAGTGAGGTTATCGAGGGAGAAAACCTTGATATTCTGATCGGCAGCCGTCCCCTGACGGATCTCCCCGATGAAAAGAAAAAGGAAGCGGTAAAGGAGAATATCCTCCGCATTCTGAAAGACCGGTATGACATGGAGGAAGAGGATTTCCTGTCCGCAGAGCTGGAGATTGTCCCGGCAGGTAAGGCCCGTGAATGCGGACTGGACCGCAGCATGATCGCGGCTTACGGCCAGGATGACAGAGTATGCGCGTATACATCGCTGATTGCATTTCTTGAAAGCACAACCCCGGAGCGCACCTCCTGCTGCCTTCTTGTGGACAAGGAAGAGATCGGGAGCGTCGGGGCCACCGGAATGAAGTCCATGTTCTTTGAGAACACCGTGGCCGATCTCATGGAAGCCGCAGGGACTTACACCAGCCTTGCGCTGCGGCATGCCTTAAAGAACAGCATGATGCTTTCTTCTGATGTCAGTGCCGGATATGACCCCGCATACGGAGAGGCTTTTGAGAAGAAAAACGCTGCCTACCTGGGCAGGGGTATTGTCCTCAATAAATTCACCGGTGCCCGCGGAAAGAGCGGCTCCAATGACGCCAATGCAGAATATATCGCCCGCATCCGCAAAGCCTTCGACGATGCCGGCGCTGCCTTCCAGACAGACGAGCTGGGCAAGGTGGACTTTGGAGGAGGCGGTACGATCGCCTATATTGCGGCCTTGTACGGCATGGAAGTCATCGACAGCGGTATTGCCGTACTAAGCATGCACGCGCCGTGGGAAATCACCAGCAAGGTAGACCTTCTCGAAGCGGTAAAGGCTTACCATGCCTTCCTGAATCTGTCATTCTGATCCGGTTTCCCGGATGAAAAGACAGGCGTAACGGTTCAGTCAGACTGAACCGTTACGCTTTTTCTTTTCCGCCGATTCTCCAGAATCGCATAATCCCCTTCCGTTGACACCTGCCTGAAGCCTCCTCTTGCAAGGATCTTTTTTCCCTCATCGGAAGGCTCGCGCATAATAATATAATCCAGGCCTTCAAGCTTTGCTCTTCTTCGAAGCCGTTTGTAATTTGTATAAGGCCAGGTATTGATATATTTATAAATCCAGACTGCATTATGGGAGATCGCGCCGTTATGAATTCTTCCGTATATCATTTTTATGGAGGGATCATAGACCCGAAGATAAGACGCGATATAATCATCTGCCGCTGCCAGAACATCCTCTCCCCCGCTGCGCAGGCGGATCTGCCGGTCAATGGAAACCACCACCTCCGGAACCTGCTCCGGGTTCGGCAGTCTTTCAAAGTTTTCTACAGAAAACGCGTTCTCGCCGGTGACGATGACCGCCGCCGTCGCGGCAGCCGCGAGAATCCCCCTGAACCATTTCCATTTCCCGGACATTACGGCCGAGGAAAGCCCCAGGGCGATAAACGGCACAAGCGGCACTACCCACAGGACTCTCCAGTAAACCTGTTTTCCGATGGCCTTGCGGATGATGCCCGCGGATACGGGAAAGAAAAAGAGTCCAGCCAGAATAAGAGAATATCCCAGAAGCAGCATGGCTGCCTTGTTTTTCCTCTCCCTGAGAAGAAGAATAAGAATACACACTGCCAGCAGAACCAGAATCAGTCCGTCTCCCCAGTGCTTGTTCCAGTTATATACACAGATATCGAACAAATGTTTAATGCTTCCCAGCTTCATGCTTCCTCCGACTGTCTGAACGCTTCCTGAAGTGAAACAACGTCACTAAAGGTTAGCCTTCGGTGCTTTTCATCATTCACGATTACCAGAGCATAAAATATAAAATTCCCAGGATCAGGCAAGGAGAAGCAGCTGCGAGAAAGCCGGCCGCTTTTCCGACTCCCTCTCTCCCCC
>CACZQU010000572.1 GCA_902783305.1 uncultured Lachnospiraceae bacterium
GACGGCAGAAGTCGTGTGCCGGAGTGGTGGAGACCACTGCCGTTGACGGAGACAGAAGCAGGACGGCAGAAGTCGTGTGCCGGAGTGGTGGAGACCACTGCCGTTGACGGAGACAGAAGCAGGACGGCAGAGGTCGTGTGCCGGAGTGGTGGAGACCACCGCCGGTGTCGGAAACAGAAGCAGGCAGCAGAGGTGGTTTGTCATAACGCTGCGGATCTACCGGGACTGTGCGGTGAGATGACGGCTGTGGGGGAGCGAGGTGAATCAATAAGAACTGTCTCCCTGACTCAACCCAGACTCCACCTGAGTGCGGGCAGAGCCTGCTGACATGGCGAAGAGCCAGGGAGCCGGATGCGGATATGATCAAAGAGAAATCGTTCTATAAACAGTTTTTTTCCATGATGGCGATTCTGGCGCTGCAGAATGTGATTACCCTCAGTGTGAATCTGGCCGACAATATGATGCTGGGCGCATACAGCGAGACCTCTCTGGCAGGAGTTGCCGCGGTAAACCAGATCCAGTTTGTCTATCAGCAGCTGCTGATGGCAGCCGGAGAGGGAATCGTCATCCTCGGCACCCAGTATTTTGGACAGGGGAGGGAAAAACCGGTCAAGGTGATTGCTTCCATTGCCATGCATGGTGCCCTGATGATCGCAGTGGGACTTTTCTGCCTGGCCAGCCTGTTTCCCGAAGGGCTGGTGCGTCTGTTTACTTCCGATGAGGCCGTGATCGCGGAGGGTGTCCGGTATCTGTACCTGATTCGCTTTACGTATCTGTTTTTTGCGGTTACGCAGCTGATTCTGGCGCTGCTTCGAAGCACCGGTACGGTAGGAATCGCCTTGATTCTGTCGGGATGGTCCCTGATGGTCAACTGTCTGATCAATTATACGTTAATATACGGACACTTCGGCGCTCCCCGGATGGGAGCGGCGGGGGCGGCTGTCGGCACACTGACGGCCCGGATTACGGAACTGCTCATCCTCCTGTTCTTTATCCGGAAAAGGAAGACCCGTTTATCGGTGTCCCTGCGCGATTATCTCCGGTCCGATCCGGTTCTGCGTATGGATTATCTCCGGGTCACAGCCCCTGTTCTGGTGATCAGTGGGTTATGGGGGCTGAACAACGCGGTGCAGAATGCCATTCTGGGTCACATGTCCTCCAGGGCTATTGCGGCGAATTCAGTCGCCTCCACCCAGTTCCTTCTGGTCAAATCCCTGGCGGTCGGTATGTCCTCTGCCACAGGATTTTTTATCGGAAAAACGATAGGAGAGGGAAATCAGGAGAAGCTGAAGCAGATATCGGTTACCATGCAGTTTCTGTTTGTCGGTATCGGGCTGGCAGCAGGACTGATCCTGTTCCTGATCCGTATCCCGCTGCTTTCGGTTTACCGTCTGGAACCGGAAACCAGGGAGATGGCCAATCAGTTTCTGATCATCCTGAGTATTGTGATGGTTACGATGTCCTACCAGATGCCGGTGAACAACGGAATTATCCGGGGAGGCGGAGACGCAGCCTTTGTCATGAGAATGGATATCATCAGCATCTGGTGCATCGTGATCCCGGTTTCCTTCCTGATGGCTTTTGTGGTAAAAGCGGATCCGGTAACTGTGCTTTGCTGTCTGAATGCGGATCAGGTGTTCAAATGTATTCCGGCATTTCTGAAATGCAATTTCGGGAACTGGGCGAAAAAGCTTACGAGGCAGACCGGGCCGGATACGGCCTGAGCAAAAGTGGTTTACCTGTTCACCGATACGGTCAAAAAAAGAGGCAGCCTGAGCAGATTATCGGCTCAGACTGCCTCTTTCCCTGTCATTTCAGCGTGTTGACGAGGAGATAAAGCTTTCCGGATTATTCTTCCTCATAATCGATATCATAATCGGAATAATCTTCGTCATAATTATAGTCTTCATCCTCGACATAGCCGCCTTCATTCTCTTCGTACCCTTCTTCTCCACTATTGGTGTCGTCGGAAGAATCCTGGCTGTCGGTATTCTCTGTGTTATCGGTATTCTCTGCGGTATCAGTATTTTCTGCGGAATCGGTATTCTCTGCAGTATCGGTATTTTCGGCTGTATCGCTGTGACTATCAGCGCTCTCGGCAGCATGGCTGTCCCAGTAGTCAGGATAGATTGCCCAGACTCTGCCGTCCGGTCCGATATAGGTGTTGACCGAGTCAAAAACATAGAATTCATTTTCGTGATTGACCCAGCTGTTATCAAGAGCAAGACCGATTTCATCGGTATCTCCGTTCTCGGCATAGATGGTTACCCATGTCGTGATCCCTTCGTCTTCGCGCTTTTTCCAGTAATTCGGATCAGAATTCCAGAAAACTTCATTCAGCTCATCAAAATACATGGTATCGACTGTGTTGTAAAAGATGACACCCTCTGTGTCTCTCCACACTCCATCTTCACCCAGCGTAAGGACGGCTTCTGCTCCGCTGGCGGCGTATACGACCATCGTCTTGCCCTTTTCAGTCTTACCGGAATCAGAAGGCTTGTCCGTCTTAGTGCTGGCCGGAGCCTTCTCCGTGCTGCCCTTGGAAGCTGTTTTGGTATCATAGGTCAGAATTCTGATGGAGCCAACGGTCTTGATCAGATCCTGAAGGCTCTGCTGGCTGGGGGATGTCGCGGTTACCGCAAAAACTTCATTTTTCGTGGAAATCAGACTCTGGACTACAGCGTTATTGCTGCCGTTTGCGACGGTCTGTCCCGGAAGGGATTCTCCGTTGCCAACATGGGAAATGGTGATATCACTCTGACCATCACTGATTTCAAACCAGTAACCGGAGCCGTTGACGACATTCCAGTTTTCGCCTGGAGCTTCAATGGAAAGAACATTGTCCGGCGTGGTAAAGACCTTAGGCGCCTGGGAGGCAGCTGCGGTAATCGCAAACAGTCCGGCGGCCGCGATGCCGATCATCAGTTTTGTCAGAATCGATTTGATACGCATTAAAATCTCTCCTTTCAATCATTTTATCAAAAAACATAGAGATAACTATAGCAGGTTAACCGTGAACCGGCAGCGTTCACTGCTCATGGAAGCTGATCAAAGCTGATCAGAGCCTATGTTCTGCTGTCTGGTCCACATGCGATGCCTAATATACCATGTTCTGAAGAAACGTCAAGGGATTTGTAGAAAATTTCACAAATTCTTCATAGTTGCTGACTTCTTCTTATGAAACGATATTGTTGATCCATACGCCTTTCTTCACCAGGTAAAAGCCAAGTCCGCATTTCAACCATTCCGCTGCAGTCAGAGCGACATAAATCCAGACCACATACATCGAAGTATATCTGGAGAGCACAAAGGCCAGAGGCACACTGATGACCCATGCAAAGACACTGTCAAATACAAAGGTGATGATGGTTTTTCCTCCCGAACGCAAGGTGAAATACGTGGTATGCAGAAAACCAAACTGAGGCATGAACACCGCGTAAGCCATGAGAAAATGTGCCGCGATCGTCCGGGCTTGCGGCGTCGTGTTGTAAATCCGCGGAAAAAGCGGCGCGGTGAAAAACATGACTGCGCCAATGGCCGCCGAGGACAGGACGGTAAAGAAAATGATCTTGTTGTCCGTATCCCTGGCTTTCTCAAACTTTCCTGCGCCAAGGAGCTGACCTACGATGATGGCCACCGCGTCTCCCATGGCAATCAGCATGATGTTAAACATGTTGTTTACGGTGTTGGCGATATTCTGACCGGCGACGACATTCAGCCCTCGGAGAGAATAGCACTGGGAGAGGACGGCCATGGCACAGGACCATAAGGTTTCATTGATCAGCAGCGGAAAACCGGTGACAAAGAATTTCCGGACCAGGGAAAAGGGGACCAGGATTGTGCGGTAAAGGCCGCGGATATAGGTATGGGAATTTTCGTGCGTATGGGCATAGATGGTCACGATACCGGCTTCGACATACCGGGAAAGCACTGTTGCCCAGGCCGCGCCTCTGACTCCTAAGCGGGGAAACCCGAAATGCCCGAAGATCAGAAGATAGTTGAAGATCAGATTGATGATGACGGCGGTAATCCCGGCTTTCATCGGAACGACGGTTTCCCCGCATTCGCGAAGGGTGCTGGCGTAGACCTGAAGGA
The DNA here is from genome assembly GCA_902783305.1 of uncultured Lachnospiraceae bacterium. Lineage (GTDB taxonomy): Bacteria > Bacillota > Clostridia > Lachnospirales > Lachnospiraceae > Blautia_A. The sequence goes on from CACZQU010000572.1 coordinate 4,096, forward strand.
TCATAAAGGCGGGGAAGCCCAGAAGCGTAATATACAGATATCCCATGCCATAGGAAAGAGCCGCTGCCGGGCTGCCTCCGTCGGCTTGTCCGCTCAGATACAGTCCAATGAGCTTTTCTCCGCCTGCAAGAAGGATTACAGCCGCCGCTGTTGTGAGAATCGCGGCCATCCACAGCTTATACCGGAAAGTATTGCGTACTCCCTCGTCATCCTTCTGTCCATAGTACTGCGCGGTAAAGATGCCGGCGCCGGCCAGCCCTCCGAAAATACAAAGGAAGTAGACAAAGATGAGCTGATTGACGATGGCGACACCGCTCATCTGTTCTGTCCCCACCTGTCCGACCATGATATTATCCAGGAGACTCACAAAATTGGAAATCCCGTTCTGAATCATGATCGGTACGGCGACACCCAGAACCATCCGATAAAAGGCCCGGTCCCCGATAAATTTTTCTTTCCAGCGACTAAGCATAAGTGTTTCTCCTTCTGCAATTCTACGCGGTTTTCAGCGCCTGGCCGTGAGCCTTCCATGAGATCCGGTTAATATGGTGCGGATAATTATAATATGCTTTATTCATGGTTTCAAGTCCTTTTTCAGGACTGCGATTTTGCGTCGTTATGCCGTTTTTACGGTTTCCCTGAAACGCCGCGTGCGGGGGAAATAAGATGGCGAACGATAACTCTCTGTCTGATCCTACCGTCCCTGTAATCTTCCGCCTGAAAAGAAAAACGGC
>CACZQU010000573.1 GCA_902783305.1 uncultured Lachnospiraceae bacterium
AAAATCAAGGAAACGGATGCACCTTCGTTAAATGCAAGAGCAAAAGCAGCTCATCTCGATCCCCGGTACACATTTGATACCTTTATCGTGGGAAATAATAACAAGCTGGCACAGGCGGCTGCACTGGCCGTTGCCGAATCTCCCGGCAAGGTATATAATCCTCTTTTCATTTACGGAGGCGCCGGACTCGGGAAAACACACCTGATGCATTCGATTGCCCACTTTATCATTGACAACAATCCTGACAGCAAGGTTCTTTATGTAACCAGCGAAGTATTTACCAATGAACTGATTCTCGCGATCCGAAACGGCGGAAATCACGCAATGGCAAATTTCAGGGAAAAATACCGGAATATTGATGTTCTTCTGGTTGATGATATTCAGTTTATTATAGGAAAGGACTCCACTCAGGAAGAATTCTTTCACACCTTTAACAGCCTTCACAGCGCAAACAAAGCGATCATCATGTCATCCGATAAACCACCAAAAGACATGGACGTACTTGAAGAAAGATTTCGCTCCAGGTTCGAATGGGGACTGATCGCTGATATCACTCCACCGGATTATGAAACGCGCATGGCCATTCTTCACAAAAAAGAAGAAGAAGACGGCATCAGCATCAATGAAAAAATCATCCAGTATATCGCTGAAAACATTAACTCAAATATCCGTGAGCTGGAAGGCGCTTTAAATAAAGTCATCGCGTTCTCCAGAATTAATAACTGCGAGATTACAGAAGACTTTGCCAAGGACGTTCTTACGGATATTATTTCGCCGGAGGCCGATAAGATCATCGATATCAATTTTATCGTTTCCATAGTTGCCGAGCACTTTAATCTTTCGATAAATGACATTACCGGTAAACAGAGGAGCTCCAAGTGCGTTGTCCCCAGACAGATCTGTATGTATCTTTGCAGAGAAATGACCTCCACTCCTCTCAAAAACATAGGAGAGGTTCTGGGAAAACGGGATCACACCACCGTTATGCATGGGATAAACAAAATCGAAAGTGAAATGGCCAATGATGAAAGTCTGAGAAATACAGTCAATATCATACGAATGAAAATCAACCCTCCCAAATAAACCGTATCTGATCAGTCACAGGCTTTTTTCTGCTGTCTCTGTTTTGATACCGTTTTTTCCACATTCAATCCTGATGGCTTCAGGATTGTTATCCACACCGTTCAGATCCCTGTAAATCCTTGATCGGCCGGACCTTTGGAGTCAATTCACATTTCCACAGCTCCTAATACGACGATTACGGATTACTTTTATATTTTTACAGCTCCTCCGGTACGAAAAAGCTTTCCCCATACCATACTGATCTTCCGGAAAGAAAACCCAGATTTCTTTTTCCGGAAGATCATCATGCAAAGGAGTATCCCGAATGGAAATTGTCTGTTCCAGAAACGATCTGCTGAAAAGCATTTCTATTGTCATGAAAGCTGTTCCGATCCGCACGACAATGAAAATCATGGAGTGCGTTCTCATCGATGCTTCCTCCGATTCAATTCATTTCATGACGAACGACATGGAGCTTGGAATTGAAACTACGGCAGAAGGGAACATTATTCAGAAGGGAATTATTGCAATTGACGCAAAAATCTTTTCGGATATTGTCCGCAAGCTTCCTGACAACGATGTAGTCATCAGAAACGATGAGTCTTCAAATAATATCATCATCACCTGTGAAAAAGCGAATTTCAGAATTCCTTCAATGAATGAAGAAGACTTCATCCGTATTCCGGCAATCGAATATTCACGTAAGCTGTCTCTTTCCCAGTTTACTTTGAAAGAGATGATCCGTCAGACCATATTTTCCATTGCCACAAATGAAAATAATCCCGTGATGACAGGTGAACTTTTTGAAATCAAAAACTCCGTACTTCGAATCGTATCTCTGGATGGGCACAGGATTTCTATCCGAAACCACCACCTTGATGAATATACAGAGAATACCAAGGTGATTATCCCCGGAAAAACTCTGAATGAAATCAGCAAGCTTCTGTCCGGAGAAGCTGAAGATCATATTGACCTGTATCTGACAGATCAGCACATTATCTTTCAAATGGAAAATACCACGGTAGTTTCCCGCCTGATTACAGGTGAATATTTCAAAATCGATAATATGCTTTCTTCAGATTACGAGACAAAAATTATCATTAATAAAAAAGAATTTACAGAATGTATAGACAGAGCTACTTTGCTGATCAGAGAGAACGACAAAAAGCCTCTTGTGTTGAAAATTACCGACAATGAAATGTTTCTTTTCATCGATTCACCTTTTGGCTCCATGAGTGAATCCATTTCTGTTGATAAAGAAGGAAAAGATCTGCTCATTGGATTTAATCCCAGGTTTTTGCTTGATGTCCTTCGTTCCATTACCGATGAAACAATTACAATGTATCTTATCAATTCCAAAGCACCTTGTTTTATCAGAAATGAAAACGATGACTTTGTCTATCTCATTCTTCCGATCAACATTAATCCGGGTACTTACAATTCATTATAAAAAACAGAAATCAATCCATTCAACCGCCCTGTATCATAAAAAAGGAGAATTGTGCATTGACGATCACGATCAGAGACGATTATATCAAGCTTGGTCAGGCTCTCAAGCTGGCAAATCTCGTTCCCGACGGCGCTGCCGCCAAAATGGAAATCACTTCCGGTCTTGTCAAAGTCAACGGTGAAACCGATACCAGAAGAGGCCGTAAGCTATATCCGGGAGATACCTTTACCTACCATTCAGAAACCTGTCAGATAATTTCGAATCAGGAATAAGAGGATATTCTTTATGTACATCAAATCCATTCGTCTCAATAATTTCAGAAATTATAAGACATTGGATCTGGTTTTCGACCAAAAAACGAATATATTCTATGGCGACAATGCGCAGGGAAAAACAAATGTCCTCGAAGCAATATACATGTGCTGTACAAGCAGATCCCATAGAAGCTCCAAAGATAAGGAAATGATTCTTTTCGGAAACAGCGAAGCCCATATTCGCACGGAAATCTTTTCCGGAGAAATGAATCATACCATTGACATGCATTTGAGAAAAGAAAAGAAAAAAGGGATAGCTGTTGATGGCATACCGATCCGAAGGATTAAGGATCTTCTTGGCATCATCAATGTTGTCTTTTTTTCACCTGAGGATTTGCAGATTATAAAAGAAGGACCATCGGAAAGAAGAAAATTCATTGATTCAGAATTATGTCAGTTCAATTCCATATATTTTTCCAACCTGTCGGCTTACCAGAAGGTTCTTAATCAGAGGAATCAACTGTTAAAGGATTTACCCTTTCATCCATCCCTGGAATCCACTCTGGATGTCTGGAACCGGCAGCTCATTGATTATGGTTCCCTGATCATAGAGGCAAGAAGCACTTTTCTTTCACAGATAAATGAGATATTATCAGAAATACACTGGAAGCTTTCCGGAAAAAAGGAATCCGTACAGCTGACTTATGAACCTGATGTAAGCGCATCTGCGTTTGAAAAAATACTGAATCAGAATCAGCTCCGGGATCTCAGGATGAAAACAACGACAACAGGTCCTCACAGAGATGATTTTCGCATAGAGGCTGACGGAATAGATCTCAGAAAATACGGGTCTCAGGGACAGCAGAGAACAGCCGCTCTTTCTCTGAAGCTCTCTGAGATCCGTCTGATCAGAAATAAGACATCTGAGCAGCCGGTACTGCTGCTCGACGATGTTCTCTCCGAGCTTGACAGAAGGAGACAGAATTTCCTGCTGGAAAGTATAGATGGAATTCAAACCATGATTACCTGTACAGGTATAGACGATTTTGTGAGCAGCCATTTCCAGATGAACAAAGTTTTCCATGTTGCAAATGGGATGATTGATTGAAAGTTGGTGACATAAGTTGGATAAAGAAGAATTTCGCATTAAACTGGAAGAAATAAATAATCTTGTCGATAAAAAAGATTATGAAGGAGCTTTAAAGGTTGTAGACAGTATTGACTGGCGCAGGGTAAAAAATGTCAGAACTCTGTGTGTTGTAGGTGAAATCTACGCCGTCAATAAACGATACGAGGATAGCCGTGAAATCTTTCTTCTGGCTTACCACAGGGCACCAATAGGAAAAAATATCCTGACCAGACTGATCGAAGTCTCCCTTAAAATGCAGGATGTGGAAAGCGCTCAGGATTTCTTTAACGAATTCATTGAGATTGCTCCGGAGGACAGTTACCGCTATGTTCTGGAGTATAAAATCCTGACGGTTCTGAATGAAACTCCTGAAAAACGAATTCCATCACTGGAAAAATATAAAGAAAAAGAATTTACCGAAAAATATTCATACGAACTTGCAAAGCTTTACTACCAGAATGGAGATTATCAGAAATGTCTGGATCTGTGCAATGAAATCATTCTCTGGTTCAGCGAAGGCCTTTATGTCATGAAGGCAGTAGATTTAAAGCAGCAGCTCGGACTGAATAATTTATCTCCTTCTCCCGAAAAAGAACAGGAAACCACAGATCAGGCGGAAGAACCGGATGAGAAATCTGACGACGAAGGACCGGCAGGAGATGATTCTCTTTCTATTGATTCTATAAATGTCAACAGCGAAAGAGATTATTCCGGAGTAGAAAGCCTTCAGGAAAAAATTACAAAAGGCATCAGGGATATTTTTGGCACCAGAAAGGATACAGAGGAGGATCTGTCCATTCAGCAGTCTGAGCAGAATATTCAGGAGGAAGATCAGGCTCAAGCCGAAGAAAGTGCTGAAGACGGACAAAACCTTGAGAAAGCCGAAGGGGAAAATGCGGATACGACAGACATTCCAGAGTCTGCAGCCGTAACCCGGCAATCCATACCGTCTTCTTCTGATCCTTCCGATTCAGAGAAAGAAAAGCAGATCATACCTGAGGAAAGAAAAAAACAGGATATCGAAGAAGAAGGAAAAGAACCCGTCCGGCAGAAGGAAAACAAAAAAACAGAGGAAAAGCCGGAGAAAGAATCTGAATCTTCAGAGCAGAAAAAGGATGAAATTCCACAGGCAGCAGAAGAGACAGAGAATGCAGCCATTTCTCCGGAGCCGGACAAAAAAGAAGAAATCAGGAATCAGAATCAGGACGAGGATAAAGCTTCGGAGAAGCAGAATTTTAACCTGGAATCTCTGATTCTGAAGCAGGCGGAAAAGCAGGGAATAGAAATTCCCGAAGCCCGGGAGAATGCACCTGCAGAAGCGATCAATGAAGCAGATGAAACAAATACAGAGGAAAAGAATGCCCCGGAGGATGGCATCATGTCTGTGCCGGATTCCGTTGATCAAGAAAAATCTGCCGGAAAAGAGTCTTTGGGTGCAAAAAAGATAATCAGTGAACCATCTGAAGGAACGGAAGCAGATGGTATCTCAGAAGGTACAGAAACCGCACCAGAAGCTGCGTCCGATGAGGCAGGCAGGATAAAGCGTAAGGTAGCTGAACTGGAAGAGGAGGATTTTCTCACGGAGGAAGATCTGATCCAGGCAGAGCATGAGTTTTATTATGGACCCGGTTCTGCTAAGGAGGACAGGATCTCAGAAGAGGAAAAGAAGCAGGAACAGGAGGATAAGGTTTTCACCCAGATGCTCAAAGAAAGCATGGAGGAAGAAGAGTCTGTCACGGAAGAAGAAATGAAGCAGGATGCTTCTTCTCCTTCCGAAACGGAAAACTCATTTATCCCGGAGGAGCAAAACCCTTCTGCCGATACAGGGAAAGAAAATCCTGATGCTCTGATTCCGGAAGAAGATGTTGTCCAGGAGAGTATTCCGCAGGAGCCTGAACAGATTGTCCCGGAGAAAAAAGAACCGGTCAGGATTGTTCCCAGAAAGAACCGTCTGACGGAGGATGAAATCAAGCTGTTTGCCTACTTTGTGAAAGTTCCCGGAATGCGGGAGCAGCTCCTTGATACGCTGATTGATGTCCAGAGAGCAGCTTCAGACCGTACCTCAAAAACAGGGAATATTATTGTCATGGGAGGAAAAGAGTCAGGAAAGACCAGACTGATATCCAGTCTTATTCCTGCGATCTGTAATGAGCTGGGCCTCAAGGCTTCCAAAGTAGCTTATGTATTCGCCGATGACATCAACGATAAAGACATCAACAGGATTTTTGAAAAGCTTGCCGGAGGCTTCCTCGTTATTGAAGACGCAAACCAGCTCACCTCCAGAACAGTAGCTATGCTGGAAAAGGCTATGGATCAGGACACAGACGGACTGATCGTCATCATAGAGGATGAAAAGATCAGTATGAGAAAGCTGATCGCCCGTTTTCCACGTTTTGCCAAAAAGTTTACCACGATGATCAATATCCCGATTTTTACCAACGATGAACTTGTCAATTTTGCAAGAGTCTATACCGTGGAAAGCGGATATAAGATTGATCAGATGGGAATGCTGTCCTTATATAACAAAATCGGTGAGAATCAGAAAGAAGATGAACCGATGAGCATCGGCGCAGTGAAAATCATTCTTGATAACGCGATTGCAAAAGCAGAAGGAGGAATTCTGCGCTTTAACAGAAAAAAACGAATGGACAAGGATGGATTTATTGTTCTCCATGAAAAGGATTTTTCCTGATGACAGGTAAAGCCTGAGACTGAGCGATTGCGGAAAATCCGTTAAGTAAAAAGGTGTCAGGAAATAAAGGAAGGGGGTCCGGATGGCGGAGCCATATCTTGGCAATCCAAAGCGAACAATTGAGATCCTTCAGAAATATCAGTTTACTTTTCAGAAAAGGTTCGGTCAGAATTTTCTGATTGATGAAAATGTCCTCAGAAAGATCATCTCGGCATCTGATATCCGTCAGGAGGATTTCATCCTGGAGATTGGACCCGGGATTGGTACGTTAACACAGTATCTGGCTTCCAGAGCAGGGAAGGTATGTGCTGTGGAGGTGGACCGCAGCCTGATCCCGGTGCTGGAGGATACCCTGAAGGACTGGAATAATGTTGTCATCCTGAACCAGGATATCCTTGAAACCGATCTGGAGGAGCTGGTCAGAGTTCAGAATGGCGGAAAACCTGTGAAGGTAGTGGCAAATCTGCCATATTATATTACTACGCCGATTATTATGTCTCTGCTGGAAAAAAAGATTCCCCTTCTCTCGATGACGGTCATGATTCAGAAGGAAGTCGCGGACAGAATACAGGCTAAGCCGGGAACAAAGGAGTATGGCGCTTTATCACTTGCCGTACAATATTATGCCTTCCCTCAGACAGCAGCATATGTTCCCCCCAACTGCTTTATGCCAAGACCTAAGGTGGGAAGCTCGGTAATCACGTTGAAACGCTACCAGGAGCTTCCACTGGCGGCGTCGGATGAAAAACTGCTTTTCAGCCTCATCCGCGCTGCCTTCAACCAGAGAAGAAAGACGCTTGTCAACAGTCTGCGCAATGCCAGGGATCCGGTTCTTTCTTCCT